>JAISRP010000314.1 GCA_031273585.1 Synergistaceae bacterium | reverse complement strand
GTGGGCGGCGCCCACGGTCCGGTTCTCTCCGCACGGATTATATCACGAACGTCCGGCGGCAGTGCCCGGCGCAGCCTGAGCGCCTGCGTCCTCCCTGGCGGCTTCGAGCAGGGCGGAGTCCCTTGGGAAGTCGGCGAAGCGGAGGTTCAGCAGGCCGTGCTGTCTTGTGCCGGCGACGTCGCCGGCGCCTCGGAGCCTAAGGTCCTCCTCTGCTATCAGGAACCCGTCGCAGGTGTCCGTCATTATCCTGAGCCTGGGGCTGTTTTTGATGTTGCGCGCCCCGTCGAGGAGTATGCAGACCCCGGCCCTGCTGCCCCTGCCGACCCTGCCCCTCAGCTGGTGCAGCTGGGAGAGGCCGAACGACGACGCGCTCTCTATCACCATGACGCCGGCGCGCTCTACGTCGACTCCCACCTCTATCACGGTCGTGGAGACCAGGATGCCTGATTCTCCGCTGGAAAATCGCTCCATGACGGACCTCTTCTCGTCGGGCTTCATGCTCCCGTACATCCGCTCGACCTTGACGCCGGGGATATTTTTTTCGATGTCGGAGGCCCGGCTCAGGACAGACGACCTGTCGTCGCACTCCTGGCCGCAGTCGCCGCCGATCAGGGGGCATACCCAGTAGCAGCCGCACCCAGCCTGGACCCTGGAGGCTATGAATTTGTAGAGGTCGCCCACGTAGTTATCGCTCAGGACCTTCGTGACCACCGGCTTTCTGCAGGACGGGCCGCCCCTGATCTCCGACGTGTCCACGTCCCCGTAGAGGGCCATGCAGAGGGTGCGGGGTATCGGAGTGGCGCTCATCATGAGGACGTGAACGCCCTCGCTCCTTCCGGCGATCCGCTCCCTCTGCCTCACTCCGAACCTGTGCTGTTCGTCGATCACGACGAGGCCGAGCGATTTGAAAACTACGTCGTCCTCCAGCATGGCGTGAGTGCCGACTATGACGTCTATTTTCCCGTCCGCGAGGCGGAGGAGGAGGTCCTTCCTCTCTCGCGCCCCCATGCCGCCCCGTAGCTCGCTGCAGGCGATTCCGACTGGGGCGAGATACTTCGACGCCTCGGAGAAGAACTGCGCCGACAGCACGGTAGTCGGCACGAGTATTGCCGTCTGCGCCCCGGCGCCGGCGCACATCGCGGCGGCGGACAGCGCAGCCGCGGTCTTTCCCGAGCCAACGTCCCCGTGCAGCAGGCGCGACATCGGCCTGCACCCCGCCATATCGCGGCATATCTCGCCGATGGCCCGGCGCTGCGACTCCGTCAGCTCGAACGGGAGAGATCTTTCAAACCGCTCCGCCATGTCCGCGCCATGCGCGAGCTGGAGTGCGGACGTCCTCTCCCTCGCGGCCCTCGCCGCAAAAATTTTTTTCTGGATCTCGTACAGCTCGCCGTAAGCCAGGCGCGCCATGGACCGCCTGACGTCCTCCGGCACGTCCGGCGCGTGGACGCCCCTTAGGGCGTCGCGCAGGGAGACGAGGCCGCGCCGCGCCAGGATATCCTCAGGTATGGGATCCTCCGGCAGCAGATCGGGCGACGTCACGCAGGAAAATATCAGGTTTGCCAGCCATCTTCGCGGCAGGCCCTTTACGGTGGGGTAAATGGGCAGGATTCTGTCAAAACCGGGGGGCATCTCTGATGAACCGCGCTTCAAGAGTGCGTAGTCCGGGCTCTGGAACTCGAGCGACGCGCCCTTTACGTCGGGGCGGCCGCAGAGGGCGATTCGGACTCCGTCCTTCAGGGAGTAAAAACTGCGGAATCCCCCGAACAGGACGACGGACACGGCCGAAAAATCATCCTCGACCTCGAAGGTCGCTATGTGCAGATTTCGCCCGGCAGCCCTCCTCACAGAGAGGGAGCGGACGGTTCCGAACACGACCGCGCTCTCGTCCGGAACGAGGTCCGCGATGGGCACGGCGCGCCTTCGGTCCTCGTATCGCGTAGGCATGTGGAACAGCAAATCCTCGACCGTGTACAACCCAAGCCCGGCGAGGGCGCTCTCCCTCCCGGGACCGACTCCGTCGAGCTTATTCAGCGGATCCTGCGGTTTCAAAATTGTCTTTTTGCCCGTGGAATGGCTTCGATCAGCTTATCTCCGCATTTATATTGAGCAGGTTCGGATCGATGCCGAGCATGGTCAGGGTCTCGGAGATCTCCTGCCTCTTGGCCTCCGACTCTACGATCGTGGCGGGCTGGGACTGAGGCTGCTGGGGCACCGAGTCGTACTTGTTCATGACGTTGAACGCCCCCGTGGGCATCTGAATCCTGCCGGTCGCCTCGGCGTGCTCGATCACGCTGGCTATGTCGTTCAGAAACGCCCGGATGCTGGCAAAGCCGGAGTTCCTGAGGTTCTGGAGGCTCTGAAGCTCGTGCCCGTAGTGAGCTATAGTGGCCTCCGCCTCCTGTATCATCCTCTCCGCCTTGATCCTGGCCTCGGCCAGTATGGTCTCGGCGTTGACGTTGGCCTGGTTTATCCTCTCTTCTGCGATCTTCGCCGCGGCCGCCAGCTTGTCCTCCGACGCCATCGCGGCCGAGTTGACGGTCTCCTCGGCGACCCTCGTCGCGTTGCGGATCTTCTCCTCGGAGGTCCTCTGAGCCATCAGCAGAGCCTCGTGAAGCGAACCCTTTATATTGTCGTAGTCGCCAAGCCTCTCGGCCTGCTCCTCCATGATGCGCTCGTAATCCTTGGTCCTCTGAACGTACACCTGGATGCACTCGGCGACTTTGTCCAGGAATTCATCGACCTCGGCCGGATCGTAACCCCTCATTGTCTTTTTAAACGCCTGGTTTACAACATCCAATGAACTCAAAAGGTCGCTCATTCTCTTCCCCCCTGCTCATTATGCCCTTTATACCATATAAACGCAAGAAAAGATATAAACAAATGTTTATATATGCCTTGCGCCGAAGATGCCGGTCCCTATCCTCACCATCGTGCCGCCCTCCTCGACGGCGGCCTCGAAGTCGCCGCTCATGCCCATCGAGAGGTGCGGAATCCCGAGCCCAGTGCGCTTCCTGGCCACGTCCGCCAGGCTTCTGAGCAGGGCAAACGATGCCCTCGTCTCGCTGTCCCCACCGGCAAGCGGCCCTATGGTCATCAGCCCCTCAACCGTCAGGTGCGGGCAGTCGCCCGCTATCCGTTCGACGAGGTCCGCGCAGTCCCTCGGGGCAACCCCGCCCTTAGTCTCCTCGCCGGACGTGTTCACCTCGACCATGACGGGATAGCCTCGCGCGGCCCCATCCTCCGATTTGGTCCGCTCCTGTATTATACGCTCGATTGCAACGGCGAGCTCAAACCCGTCTATGCTCTGTATGCAATCGAACAGGCCGACGGCCTTGCGGGCCTTGTTCCTCTGAAGGCGTCCGATCATGTGCCAGGCTGCGCTCCTGCCGTCCCACCTGGACGCCTTGTCCGCCCTCTCCTGCACCCTGTTCTCGCCTAAGATCGCTATGCCGCACTCGACGGCCGCATACATCGACTCTATCGGCTGAAACTTGGTGACGGCGATGAGCTCTATTTTATCCGCCCCCGTCCCTGCCCTCGCGGCGGCGCGGGCGATGCGGGCGCGTATCGAATCTATATTATCACGAATCCGGTCCGGAACGGATGCTACCATAGCTTGACCCTGCCCTCTCTCGCCGCATCCGCGTCGACTATCACAGCGTCTCCCAGCTTCAGGCCCTCGGTCACGAGGAACTTTCCGCCGTCTATCACCCGACCCCTGACCTCCAGGAAGTGCGAGGACGAGCCCCTCAGGACGAACGCGCCCCTCCGTCCATTCCTGTTCGTCACTGCCGTCTCCGGGATCGTGACCCCGGACATCTCCCCCGCGCCTATTATAAGTTTATAATTGCGGGACAGTATCAGGTCCGGCGGAAACCAGGGCAGGTTCAAATACATCTTGACCCTGTGTCCGATTTTTTCATAAACGCGGACGTTCGCCCTTGACGGCGTGTCCAGTGCATCCATTTTAACCATTACTCTGTTTGACGCAAGATGTTCCTCCAGATTACCTGTAAGATCCGCGTAGCCGATGAAGCGCAGCTCCTGGGGCTGGATGACTATCTTCCCTATCGGAGCGCCGCTCTGCACTCCGGCGCCATCCTTCAGGACGCCGACCTTTGGGACGGACGGCAGCTCGCTCTCGCCCGGCCACAGGTCCGAGTACCTCCACCGGTCCTCGAACCCGTCGACCCCGGCCACGAAATATCCCTCCCCCGGGGCCTTGACGTCCGAGGCCCGAGACCCGGAGGAGACCCTGGCCACGACCGCCCCCTTCTCCACCCGGAACGGTCCGGTCCCCCTCGGGAATCGGACCGTTCCCGCGATCGGGGCGGAGAGGGAGACCTCGTTCCACAAAAATATTCCACCGGCCTCTATGACGTCCTCCTGCACCCACGGGACGGCCCAGGCTATCTCGGGGTGAAGGCTGTCGTAATGACTGAAGTAGGACCTGAACGCGTAAATCCACCCGGCGACGATGAGCGCGAAACAGATTGTGTAAAGTATATTACGGACGATGTCCTTGACGGACCTGTCCGGCTTTCTCTGGGACTGTTTTTTCAATCGCTCATCATCTCGCGATTCGCGTGACGGATGGCCCGCGCCTCAGTAACACTTCGAATAGTCGCAGGACACGCACCGGAGGCACCCCTCCGCGTGGATCGTCGGCGCGCCGCAGGACGGACACATGTCGTCCCGCGCCAGCTCCACCGTCTGCCCCAGGGCGCGCTCCAGGCCCTGCGCTATCGCGTCCGGGAGGCTCAGGATTATCCCGTCGTTCTCGAACACCGGCTGGCTGCCGCCGATTCCCTTGAGCTGCTCTATTATCTCGAGCACCGGCACGCCGCTCCGGAGCGACAGGGATATCAGCCTTCCCAGCGCCTCGGTGTGGGCCTGGGTGTCCTTGCCCGACTTGCCCAATGTCGCGAAGAGCTCGAACGGCCTGCCTCCAAGGTGATTTAACGTGAGGTACAGGTTGCCGAAGCTCGTCTTTATCTTGACCGTGCTGCCGACGAGGTTAGCGGGCCTCTTACGCGGCTTGGCGTGCCCCCCCTCGCCCGGCGGCGGCGCTTGCCCCCCCTGGGGCTCTCCGGCGCCGTGATACAGGACCTGCGACTCCTTGCACCTGTCGCGGTAGATCGTTATGCCCTTGCAGCCGAGGCCGAACGACATGAGGTACGCCTGCCGGACGTCCTCGACCGAGGCCGAGTGAGGCAGGTTTATCGTCTTGCTGACGGCGTTGTCGGTGTACTTCTGGAATGCGGCCTGCATCGCCACGTGTTCGCCGAACGGGATGTCGTGGGCCGTCACGAAGATCTCCTTGAGCGCGTGGGGGACCGGGGCGTCCGCCATGGTCCCGCTGTTTACGACCTGCTCCAACACGGCGGACGACGACTCGCCAACCTTGGCCAACGCCTCCTCGAGGTATCCGTTTATGTAGACTAATGTGTCGTTGTCAAAGGCCTTCCTGCGGAAGGCAAGGGCGAACACAGGCTCTATTCCGCTCGAACACTCGGCTATGAGGGATATCGTGCCGGTCGGCGCGATAGTCGTCACGGTGGCGTTTCTCATGGGCCTGCCTCGCTGCTCCCACAGGCTGCCCTTCCAGTTTGGAAAATTCCCCCTGCGCTCGGCGAGCGAGGCGCTCTCGTCGTGTCCTATCCTCTGCACGAAGCCCATCAGCTTCTCGGCGAGCTCCACGGACTCCCTGCTGCCGTACCGGAGCCCGCTTGCGAACAGCAGCTCGGCCCAGCCCATTATGCCGAGGCCTATCTTGCGATTGCCCTTCGTCATGGCCTCGATCTCCGGCAGCGGATACGTGTTTATCCCTATCACGTCGTCGAGGAATCTGACGGATGTTCGGACGACCTCCTCGAGGCGCTTCCAGTTCACGGCCCCCCGCCTGTCCGCGAGCTTGATGAGGTTTATCGACCCCAGGTTGCAGCTCTCGTAGGGAAAGAGCGGCTGCTCCCCGCACGGGTTGGTGCTGTGGAGCCTGCCGCAGCCCGGCACCATGTTGCCCTCCTCTATGCGGTCGAGGAACACGACCCCCGGGTCGCCCGTCTTCCACGCGCTCTCGGTCAGGAGGTCCCACAGCTCGGACGCCTTTATGACGCGAGCCACCTCGCCGGTGCGCGGGTTGACCAGCCTCCAATCACCATCCTCGGCGACGGCCCTCATGAAGGCGTCGGAGACTCCCACAGATATGTTGAAGTTCGTGAGCTTGTTCTTCTCCGTCTTGGCCTTTATGAACTCGACTATGTCGGGATGCGACGCCTCTAGGATGCCCATGTTGGCGCCCCTCCTGGTCCCCCCCTGCTTGACGACCTCCGTCGTGTGATCGAAGAGCTCCATGAACGATATCGGCCCGGAGGCTACCCCGGACGTGCTGCGCACCCTGTCGCCGGCCGGCCGCACGTTCGAGAAGTTAAAGCCCGTGCCGCCGCCGCTCTTGTGGACGAGGGCGGTCGCGGACAGCGCGCCGAATATCTCCTCCATGCTGTCGCCCACCGGAAGGACGAAGCAGGCGGAGAGCTGACCCCTCGGGGTCCCGGCGTTCATGAGCGTCGGCGAGTTTGGCATGAACTCGAGCCCCGCCATCATGTCGTAGAACCGAGCGGCCCACTCCTCCGGGTCCTCGCCGTAGGCCGACTCGGCCCCTGCCACGGACGAGGCTACCCGCCAGAGCATCTCCTCCGGCCCCTCCACGAGGTCCCCCCTGTCGTCCTTCCTGAGGTACCTCTTCTCCAGGACCCTGAGCGCGTTTTCCGAGAACTGCGCCTTAACCCTCCCGCTCATGCGCCCTCGCCTCCGATGCCATCCGCGGTCGCCTCGGCGCGCAAGTCCTCCCTGCCGAATATCGCGGACGAATTTTTAGTCTCCCACACCTGGACGGACCGCAGCTCGCAGTCAAGCCCGCAGAAGTGTCCGTCCAGGCTCTTAAAAACGTAGCGCGCTATGTTCTCCGCGGTGGGCTGCGGAATTATGTCGTTCAGATACGAGTGGTCGAACTTCGACACGACCTCCCGCTTCACCATGTCCCCGAGCTCCGCGAAGTCCATGACCATCCCCTCCTCGCCGGGACGCCCGCTAACCGTAACCGCCATCCTGTACGTGTGTCCGTGCAGCCTCTCGCACTTCCCGTGATACTTCACGAGGTTGTGAGCCGCGTCAAATGTAAACTCCTTAACGAGCAGCATAAATCATCGCACCCTTCCCTGCGCCGAAATTACCGATATATTATATACCCAAATCCACGGAGAAGACCGCGGGCGCCGCCCGCACCCGCCAGGAGGCAGTGCCTCCTGGACCTCCGTCAAGTTTTTTAGTTTTCGCCCGGCGGGCGAAAACAAAAAAACAAATTGGGGGTCCGGGGGACAGGGCCCCCGGCGGGCGGGGGCGGCGCCCACGGGCCGCGGCC
>JAISRP010000311.1 GCA_031273585.1 Synergistaceae bacterium | reverse complement strand
CTTCAAAGTGATGTTCGTTGAGGCTCTGCCCTCTGTGGCCTCAGGCATAACTTTCACCGTCATCCAATTTCTGGCGGCAACCACCATGGCAGGGGCGGTCGGCGGCGGCGGCTTGGGGGCGGTCGCTCTGACTTTCGGCTATCAGCGATTCGACGACGTAATGATGTACGCAATCGTCCTGATACTGTGCATCATGGTCCTGTTCATTCAGTACAGCGGAGCGTTTATCTACCGAAAACTGAAATAACGCGTCCTCTGAGCGAATGAACGCTTCAAGCAAGGGCGCAGTTTCTCCGCGCCCCAGAGCAGGCTCCGGGCAATGTGCCGGGGTTGCCCTGACGACGGAGAATCACCCGGCAAGATCGGGGGTGGTTCAGGGTGAGAAACAAAAAGAGCTACTGGGTAGCCGCCCTCGTAGCTCTTGTTTCTGCGCTTCTCGGAGTGATAGTTCGGCTCCTCGAAGCCCTTACCTGCAACTGACTCGGCCCGTAAGTCCCGGCTGAGTTAGGCCTCAGTCGGGCACGGCTCGCAAGACGTTTTCCCCGCTTCCTGCTCGGCGGGGGTCTTGCTCTTCGGGAATTATAACACGACTGCCCCGGGCCGTCACGATATGCGGCGACGCTCGTCAGATAATTGGGCGCAGGGTCGTTGGCGGCGGGGCGTCCGCCTCTTTTACTCTCCTCAGCCAGTCCTCTATCAGCTTCCTCGCGATGCTGACGCTCGGCGGCAGTTGGGGGAGGTCGTCCGGGGCGACCCACTTCACGTCGGTCATCTCTACTCCGTCCGGCTGGGGATCGCCCGATTCCCAATCCGCCCGGAAGCCCAGCATCATGGAGCTTGGGAACGGCCAGGACTGGCTCGCGAAGTAGCGAATATTTCTGACCCTGACGCGGGTCTCCTCGTAGACCTCGCGCTCGACCGCCTGTTCTAGCGTCTCGCCAGGCTCGACGAAGCCGGCTATTACGCTGTACCTGCCGTCAGGGACGGTCGCGTTGTGCCCCATCAGCAGCATGCCATCCCTCTCGACCGCCACGATGATTGCGGGGCTGAGGGTCGGGTACACCGTGTTGCCGCACCGGGAGCACTCTCTGGCGCGGTCGCGGTCGTGGTCGCGCATCTCCGCGCCGCACACGCCGCAGAATTTGTTCCGCAGCGTCAGGTTCATCACCTGGTAGGCAATCCCGGATCGTATGTAGATATCCTGCCCCAGGAGCTCCGGGACGCTGCGCCTGTCGACGGGGGAGAGGCCCTCCGGCGCATCTGCGCCGGGCGCGAGCCTGGCCCACACGTCGGATTCCCCGTCCCCGCGGACGACCCTCCCTGAGAGCGAGATATAGTCCGAGTATTTATCCTCGGCGCCGAGGGGCGGCAGGCTGGGCGCGTCGCCGGTCAAGAGCAGCAGCCTGCCCTCGCTCGACAGGTCGAACAGGAACAGAGCCGGGCTAAACACCTCGCAGCTCCTTTTTTAGCACCTTGCCGAGGTTGTTCTTGGGCAGCTCCGGCAGTATCCTGACCGACCTCGGGGCCTTGTAGTTGGGCAGCTTACCCCTGACGAACGCGACTATGTCGCGCGGCTTCAGAGAGCTGCCCTCCTTCAGCACGACGCAGGCCTGCACGTACTCCCCCTTGGGGCCCCGCGGCACTCCGATCACGGCCGCCTCGGCTATGTCCGGGTGACTTTTCAGGATGGCCTCTATCTCGCCGGGGTAGACGATCGCCCCGCCCACCGTGATCACGTCGCCGGCCGGGGACACGATGGTTATGTACCCATCCTCGTCGATGCGAACTATGTCCTGGGTGTCGAACCAGCCGTCCCTGAACCTCTCGGCGGAGACGCCGTTCGCCCTGTAATATCCGTTCGCCACCGCGTCTCCGTGTATCCACAGGCGGCCGTCCACGTTGTAGGGCTGGAGGTTGCCGTCCTTGTCCCTCACCTCCGCGTCGAAGCAGGAGAGGATCTTGCCGGACGCGCCGGGCCTTATGGCATCCTCGGGCGGGGTGACGGCCAGGACGCTCGACGCCTCGGTGAGCCCGTAACCCTCGAGCGGCTCGACGCCGAACACGTCCCTGGTCCGCTCCGCCAGCTCCGGCGTGAGCTCGCCGCCGCCGTAGAAGACCAGCTTCACCTTCGACATCGGGGCAATCTCCCTCTCGCCGCCGAGCAGGATTCCCAGCATCACCGGCAGGGCTGGGATTATCGTGACCCCTGTCTGGCGAATCGCGGACAGGGTCGTCTTGGGGGGTACGATGGAAGGGATCAGAACCTGGGGCATTCCGAAGGCTATCGGCATCACCCCGCCGACGACGAAGCCGAACGAGTGATGGTTCGGAATCGCGTTCAGTATGATGTCGTCCTCGTCCATGGACGGGATCATCTCAAGTATGGACCCGAGCAGGGTCAGTATGTTGCGGTGGGTTATGGGGACGGCCTTGACGTCGCCGCTGGCTCCCGCTGTGTGGAAGAGGGCGGCCAGTCCTGGCCCCGAGTCGGGAACGGAGGGCCTGCCCTCCATGACGGGGGCGGCGTCGTTTAAGGCGGCGGAGGCGGCCGGAATCCCCGCGTCCTCTATGAAGCGCACCAGGCCGTCTATCTCGCGGCTCACTATCGCGCCCGACACGTCAACACTCCTCAGGTACTCGGGGACGGGCGGGTGTTTGAGATGGGGGTTCACGACCGCCACCGACCCCCCGAGCCCCCAGGCCGCTATGCAGGAGGCCAGCATTATCGGGCTGTTCGGCAGGACCAGCCCCAGCCTCTGCCCCTGGGAAAAGCCGCTCTTGGCGAGGTTTTCCCTGCACTCAGTCACGAGCTCCTCTATAGCGCCCCTCGACCACCAGGTTCCTCGCCACCAGAGACAGGGTTCCGTCGGGGCCTTTGCGAAGTTCTGCATTATCAGTTCGTCAAGTCTTTGTTCCATTTCGACATCGCCCCTTCGGGAACCTCGGTCCCCTACATAAACAGCGCCAGATACGCGCCCCACGCCGCCGCAAACGGCAGCAAGTTCTCCGGTATGTCGTATCTGGCGTGATACAGCCCGTAATCCATGCCGGTGCCGAGAAACATGAGGCACGACGGCACGTGTTCGGAATAAAACGAAAAATCCTCTCCTACGAGGAGAGGACGGTGCAGCAGCCTTATGGCGTCGCTTCCGATTATGGCGCGGCCCGTCTTGAAAATGTCCGAGACGAGCTCGTCGTCGTTCAGCACCTGGGGGTAGTCCAGCATGTATTCGACGGAGGAGGCGAGCTTTGACAGGCGGGAAAGTCCGTTCACTATCTCCTCTATGCGGTACTTCAGGAAGCGGTGAGTATCGCCGTCCGTCGTCCGCAGCGTCCCCCAGAGGTGCGTCTCCTCGGCAATCACGTTGTACACGTCTGCCGCCTCCACGCGCCCGAACGACAGAACGACGCTCTTCTGCGGGTCCACCTCGCGGGTTACCATGCCCTGAAGCGCCAGCAGCATGTGGGCTGCCAGGTACACCGGGTCGGACGTCAGGTAGGGCGTGGAGCCGTGCCCCCCGGGCCCCTTCAGGCCGATGTGGACCTTGCTCGAAAATGCCGTCACCCCGCCCCTGCTGGTGTAGATCTCGCCGTAAGGGAGCTGCGGCGCCCAGTGGACGCAGAGCATCCTCTCTATGTTGAACTCGTTTATGAGCCCGGCGTCGATCAGCAGCTTCGCCCCCCCCCTGCCCTCCTCGGCCGGCTGGAAGATGAAAACTACCGGGCGGCTCAGCTCGTCCCTGTAACTGGACAGCAGCGTGGCCGAACCGAGCAGGGAGGCCATGTGCGCGTCGTGCCCCTGCACGTGGGACACCCTGTCGTCATACGAGCTGAAGGGGAGGTCCGTGTCCTCCTTGACCTCGACGGCGTCAATCTCAGCCCGGAAGGCGAGCGCCCCGCCGGGCTTGTCCCCCCCCAGCCTGCCTATCACGCAGGTGGGAAGCGCAAAGCCCCTGAAGACCTCCATGCCGGGAAGCGTGGAGAGTATCGCGTCTATCTTTGCCGCGGTCATGTGCTCCTCCAGCCCCAGCTCGGGGAACTGGTGGAAGGCCCTCCTCCAGTCGACGAGGTCGTTCGCCATCCCCTCGGCCTGGGAGAGGATCTTGGCCCCTGTCTCATGAACTGATCGCATGTCCATCACGGGCTCCGCCTAACCTTCGAGCCAGCGCAGGAACGACGCAGGCACGCTCCACGGCTCTATTCTCATCCTAGTGGCAAGGACCCGGCCCCTGCACCACGCGTCCGTGCCGATCTCGCGCCCCTGCGGGCCTTCCTTCAGGGTCCAGCAGTCGTCGTTTGGGTCGGAGGCCACGATCGAGAGGTTGCTCGACATATACCCGGACAGGTTCTCCTGGGAACCGACCAGCAGCGGGTTCTGCTTCCTGCTGACGGCGACGGCCTTGTGAGGTGCGCCCATCGTCATGGCCTTGAAGGCGGAGTCGTACGGCAGCAGGTTGAAACCCCGCTCCTCCTCCTGCCCGTATCCCGGCGGCAACGATATCCTGTCGCCCAGCAGGGGCGCAGAACCGCCCTCGGCCAGCAGAAACGAGCTGCCGCTCCCCCCTCTTGTCAGCATCGTCTTGAGGTAGAGATTCTTGAAGAAATTCTGAGACACGAGAAACGACATCCCGTGCGGAATGTATACCCCGTGAATGGGGACGCTGTGGGAGATAGCGCCCTCGAGCGGCACCTCGACCACGTTGCAGCCCAGCGTCCTCATGAGGTGTTCCGTCCCGTCCCCTCCTAACATGAGGGCCGGGTGCCTCACCACGGCGATGTTGACCTTTCCGGCGTCCGTGATCTGGTCGCAGAGCCGCGGCTGAAGTTTCCACTCCGGATCAGCCTTGGCGATGGCGTTGAACAGCCCCCAGCTCACCATCTGATCGACGCCCTTGAGCTGCCTCGACGCCGACAGCAGCGGAAAAACCGCGTGTTTCGCGCCGGCGGAGCAGAGGTCCGATAGGAGCGGCAGGTCCCTCTCCATTGACTTGGGTATCGATCCGAGCGAGATCGCGCTGGTCTTTCGCCCAACCTCGCGGTCGACGAGCTCGTACTCCCTGTAGTTCAGGATGGACCGGAACATGATGCTGTGGATGCAGTCGCGCCCGAGGTTTTCAAACTGCCTCAGCACCTCGGTTATGGTGCGGACGGTGATGGTCGACGACATGTCGCTGTACACGACCGGGACTAGCTCGCACTCCAGATAATCCACCAGGAGGCTGCACTCCTTCGGTATTCTGAATGCCGAGTCCTCGGACCACCTGCCGCCGAGGTTCGTGAGCACGAGGTTCAAGCAGTCCGTGGACGCGACGCTCTGGAAGAGCCAGCGCAGGTTAGCCCGGCCGTCGCAGAGCACAGGGTCCAGCAGTGTGACCGGCTGGCCGCAGAGCACCTGAAGCAGCCGGATGGAGGACTCGTCGGCGTTTCCCATAAATAATCTCAGTTTGTATCCCATTTCCTTGAGGACGGTCGCAATCATGATTCCCGCGGGAACCTTTCCCGGCCGGTGCTCGTCAGCTATTATCAATCTTGGGAGAATCAAGATGTTACCCCTCGCTTCCACAAAATGGTAATATAATGATATAGTTTACCACATAATTGTTTCACTTGGACCCATTAAAAGTTGCGAGCCGGACGGGGGAATCACTTTGGAGCAATCTCTTGGCGATTACGATGCCTTCAGGGCGGAGAGCTTCTTCCGCGAGAAGGGCGACCTGATAGGGGCGGGAGAGTGCGGGGGCAAGGCGAAGGGCATAGCTTACGCCGTCCGCGTCATTCAGGACTCCCCGCTCTCGGGCATCGTGGGATTCCCCGATCTGACGGTGGTGCTGTCCACGGAGGTCTTCGACAGTTTCATCGACGGCAGCGGCCTGTCCGACCTGTACGATGACGATGACTGGGCTCACGTCGAGAGAACCGTGGAGAGTACCCCCCTCCCAGACTCGCTGCAAACGGAGTTGGGCCTCATCCTGGACCGATTCGAGCGGCTCGGCTCGCCCCCGCTCGCCGTGCGATCCAGCTCGCGCCTCGAGGACTCCATCGCGCTCGCCTTCGCCGGCAAGTACAAGACCTGCTTCTCGCCGAACCGAGGGACGCGGGAGGAGCGGTACGCCGCGCTCGAGTCGTCGGTCCGCATGGTATTCTCGTCGCTCTTCAACCCCTCCGCGAGGGCTTACCGCGAAAAACACGGCAAGGGGCACCGCGAGGAGTCGATAGCCGTCATCATACAATCACTGTCCGGCAAAT
>JAISRP010000288.1 GCA_031273585.1 Synergistaceae bacterium | reverse complement strand
AAAAAACAAAAACCTCGGGGGGGGGCGCGCGCGCCCCCCCCCCCCCCCCGGGCGTGGGCGGCGCCCACGGTCCTGACCCTAGCGTTGCGTGGAGGCGAGGTTGATGGAGGATTTCAGGGATGTGTTCGACTTTATAGACGGGAACCGCGATCTGTATTTGAGCTGGCTTTATGATGCGTGCCGCATTCCAAGCGTTTCCGCGCAGAACACTGGGATCGGGGAGATGGCGGGTTTTCTGGAGGGATTTTTCAGGGAGCGGCTCGGGACGGAGGCTGAAATACTTCAGTCCGGCGGGTACCCATTCGTGACCGCTGGGGTGGAGGGGGACGTTCCGAGGACGATTCTTTTTTACAATCACTACGACGTGCAGCCGGTGGACCCGATAGACGAGTGGGAGAGCGACCCGTTCGAGCCGGTCGAGAGGGATGGCAGAATTTACGCGCGCGGAGCCGCCGACAACAAGGGGAGCATGTTCGCTAGGCTCTGCGCCGTACACGCGTGGCGGGGGACGAGGGGTTCGCTTCCGCTCGGCGTTAAATTTTTCTACGAGGGCGAGGAGGAGATAGGGAGCCCGAACCTCGGGATCGCGACTGAGAAATATCCATCGAAGATCTCGTGCGACGCCATGCTCTGGGAGGGCGGCAGCCGCGACATAGGCGGCGCTCTGCACGTGGCATTGGGCGTTAAGGGGCTCGCATACTTCGAGCTGAGGCTCAGGACCGCGAACCAGGATCAGCACTCGTCGCTTGCCCCGATCATCCCAAACGCGGCGTGGAGGATGGTCCGGGCGCTCTCCACTATAAAGGATGAGGATGACAAAATACTGATAGACGGATTTTACGACGACGTGAGGGAGACGGGCCCTGAGGATAAGTTTTTCCTGAACAACATGACGTTTCAGGAGGAGGATACGAAAAAATTCGCCGGGATCGACGGGTTCCTCGGCGGCGTCTCCGGGTACGAGCTGAAGGAGCGTCTTCTTTACTGGCCGACCGCCAACATCGCTGGATTCGTGTCGGGCTACGGCGGCCCCGGGAGCAAGACGATCCTGCCGGCGGAGGCAGTCGTCAAGATGGACTTCCGGCTAGTGCCGGACATGAGCGGGGAGAGGGTTTACGATCTGCTGAGGCGTCACCTGGAGAGCCGCGGTTTCGGCGACATCGAGGTCGAGATGCTCTCGACGAAGCCGCCGTACCGCACGAACCCCGACGACCCGTTCGTGCGGACAGTAATAGACTGCGCCAGGGACGTGTACGGCGTTTATCCGGCCGTCTACCGCAACATGGCTGGCACGACCGGGATGTACGACTTCTGTACCGCGGTCGGCGCGCCGGCGGTCTTAGTGGGGGTGTTCAACGAGGACTCGCGCCTTCACGCGCCGAACGAGAATATTTTCGTCGAGGATTATATCTTGGGAATAAAGATGGTCGCCGCCGTTATGGGCAGGTACGCGCTGCAGGGGAGAGATTCGGGATGACGGGCGCGGACGCCCCGCTCCTGCGGCTGGAGGGGATCGGGAAGGAGTACTTCGGGAACGTGGTCCTGACCGACGTCAGCTTCACCTTGGGGAGAGGCGAGATAATCGGGCTCGTCGGCGAGAACGGAGCTGGCAAGTCCACCCTAATGAACATCCTGTTCGGGATGCCGGTCATTCACTCCACCGGCGGGTACAGGGGAGGGTTTTACATCGACGGGCGGCTCGCTAAATTCGCGAACCCGTTCGACGCGCTCGACGCCGGAATAGGCATGGTGCACCAGGAGTTCTCGCTGATCCCCGGCTTCAGCGCGGCGGAGAACGTCGTTTTAAACCGCGAGAGCCTCGACTGGAACAGGCTCGTGGAGCTCTTCGGGCCCAGGTTCAGCACGCTCGACAGGGCCAGGATAGCTGACCGCGCCGCCTCCGCGATAGGCAAGCTCGGGGTTGAGATCGGGACCGACACGCTGGTCTCGGAGATGTCGGTCGGACACAAGCAGTTCATCGAGATCGCCCGCGAGATAGACAGGGAGAACACGAGGATCCTCGTGTTCGACGAGCCGACGGCGGTGCTAACCGAGTCGGAGGCAGTCGTCCTGATGGGCGCGATCAGGAGGCTCGCTGACTCCGGCATAGGCGTGATATTCATATCGCACAGGCTGAAGGAGGTGCTCTCTCTCTGCGACAGGGTCGTGGTCCTCCGCGACGGAAGGGTCGTAAAGGAGGTCCCCGCCGCAGATACAGACGTCCGCCGGATCGCGGGCTGGATGATGGACCGCAGCGTCGAGGAGACGGGCGCAGCACCGGTCAGAAAAACGCGCGAGCTATCGGATGAAACCGTCCTGCACGTCGGGCATCTGTGGGTGGACATGCCGGGCGAGTTCGCGGGCGACATATCGTTCGATGTATCAAGGGGGGAGATCTTCGGCATAGGCGGCCTCGCCGGTCAGGGAAAACTCGCCGTGGCAAACGGCATAATGGGCATGTACCCCGCGGGCGGGGACGTATGGTTTGACGGCAGGCCCGTGCCGCTCGGCGACACGAGGGCCGTTCTGTCGATGGGCATGGCGTTTGTTTCTGAGGAGCGCCGGGGCGTGGGCCTCCTGTTGGAGGAGGGCATCGACCTGAACATCGCGTTCAGCGCGATGCTCACGAAGGGGATGTTTTTGAAAAAATTCCTCGGAGGGCTGATAGGCATCCAGGACAGGGAGGCCATGAGGAGGGCCGCCCTCGAATACGTCAGGTCCCTTGACATAAAGTGCGTCGATCCGTCGCAGAGGGTCGTGGAGCTCTCCGGCGGCAACCAGCAGAAGGTCTGCCTCGCCCGGGCATTCGTCACCGACCCCAAGCTGCTCTTCGTGGCCGAGCCGACGAGGGGCGTCGACGTCGGGGCAAAGCAATTGGTGCTGGAAACTCTGCGGCGCGTCAACGAGGAGCAGATGGTCACGGTCGTCATGATATCGTCCGAGATAGAGGAGCTGCGCTCGATATGCGACAGGATAGCGGTCGTGGACGAGGGCGTGGTGTCGGGAATACTGCCGGCATCAAGCTCCGCCGACGAGTTTGGCGTCCTGATGGCGGGCGGCGCGGCGCTGAGGGAGGAGGCGCTGGGATGATGAATTTTATCAGGGAGGCCGCCCGGAGGTTCGGGCTGCCCAGGCTCATAATCGCGCTCTTCCTGTCGTCGCTGTTCGTCATCGCCCCGTTCGTGGGTGTGAGGGTGGACACGTCACTGAGCGACGTATTCGTCAGGTTCGGCATGAACGGAATAATGGTTCTGGCGATGATCCCGATGATCCAGTCGGGGTGCGGGCTCAACTTCGGGCTGCCTCTCGGCGTAATAGCAGGTCTGATCGGCGCCTGCATAAGCCTCGAGCTCGACGTCGCGGGTTTCCCGGGGTTTGCGCTTGCGATCCTGATATCCATCCCGTTTGCCGTGGGCCTGGGGTTGTTTTACGCCCAGATACTGAACAGGGTGAAGGGGAGCGAGATGATGATAGCGACGTATGTGGGATTCTTCGTCGTCGCCCTCATGTGTCTGGGGTGGACGCTCCTGCCGTTCAGGAGCCCCGTCATGGTGTGGGGCTACGGGGGCGACGGGCTGCGCACGACGATCAGCGTCGAGGGGCATTGGATAAAGATACTGGATAATTTTCTGTCGTTCAACCTCGGGGGGCATTTTTTCTTCCCCACCGGCATGTACCTCTTCATGGCGGCAATAGCCCTGATCGTGAACTTTTTCATGAGGACCAAGACCGGGGCGGAGATGGCGGCAGCCGGCACGAACCCTGACTTCGCAAGGGCGTCAGGCGTCGACGTCGACAGGATGCGCACGCTCTCCGTCGTGATGTCCACGGTCTTAGGGGCGATAGGCATACTCGTGTACGAGCAGAGCTTCGGCTTCATACAGCTTTACATGGCCCCGTTCTACATGGCGTTCCCGGCAGTGGCCGCCATCCTTCTGGGAGGGGCGTCCATCAGGAAGGCCGGCCTCGCTAACGTGGTCGTGGGGACGTTTCTCTTTCAGGGGATCGTAACGATGACCCCGTCCGTGATAAACAGCATGATAGAGTCGGACATGTCAGAGGTGCTCCGCATCGTAATATCTAACGGCATGATACTCTACGCCCTGACGAGGCGCGAGGCGGTGCGCAGATGAACGGCCCCGGCGCGATAGAGAGGCTGAAGTTTCTGATAATCAGGAACGCAGTGCCCATAATATTCATCGTGTTCTCCGCCTGCGCCATACCCCTGTCCGGGTTCAGCGCCCGTCACATGATTCAGGAGCTCCTGATCCGCGTGTCGCGCAACTCGTTCCTCGTCCTCTCGCTCCTCATACCGATCATGGCCGGCATGGGGCTCAACTTCGGCATGGTGCTTGGCGCGATGGCGGGGCAGATCGGCCTCATATTCATAACGGACTGGGGCATAGTCGGCATCCCTGGGATGATAACGGCGGCGGTCATTGGCACTCCCGTCGCGGTCTTCCTGGGGTACGTCTGCGGCTCCGTGCTGAACAGTGCGAAGGGGCGCGAGATGGTGACGTCGTACATACTGGGATTTTTCATAAACGGCCTCTATCAGTTTGCCGTGCTCTACATGACTGGGAACTTCATACCGATCGGCAATCCGCTGATCCTGCGCTCCACCGGTTATGGCGTCAGAAACAGCATCGACCTGGCCGGAACGAGGGGGGTGCTGGACCGCCTTATCGACGTGCGCATATCGGGCGTTCAGATACCCGTCGCTACTTACATGGTGATCGCTGTCTTCTGCCTGATCATAGTGTGGTTTCGCAGGACGAAGCTGGGACACGACATGAGGGCGACGGGCCAGGACATGGCGGTCGCGTCGTCGGCCGGCATTCCAGTCGAGCGGACGAGGGTGGCGGCCATAATAATCTCGACGATCTTAGCCTGCTACGGCCAGATAATATTTCTGCAGAACATAGGCGTGTTAAACACGTACAACGCTCACGAGCAGGCCGGCATGTTCGCCATAGCGTCGCTTCTCGTGGGTGGCGCCTCGGTTTCGAGGGCCAGGATCTCCAACGTGTTCCTGGGCGTCCTGCTGTTTCACACGATGTTCGTCGTCTCCCCTAACGCCGGCAAGACCCTGATGGGACAGGCCCAGCTCGGCGAGTACTTCCGCGTGTGCGTGTCGTACGGAATAATAGCCGTGGCCCT
>JAISRP010000206.1 GCA_031273585.1 Synergistaceae bacterium | reverse complement strand
TAAATTTTCCTGGCCAGCATCACTCATGTCGTTACCTCCTGGCGGTCCTCCGCCCGAGTACCACCCGGAAACGGGCAAACATCGGGAACGGTCTTCAAGCCCAACACCCCGGCGGCAGGTACTGTCATTTAGAAATACAAAACCACATGGCTAACTCTAACACCCGGCTGATTCGTTGAGGCCCGCTCTTTATGCAATGTTTATTTAGAATACAAAACGCGCTTGCCACATCACCGGCCCGGCGCCCAAGGTTTTGTCCCATCGCGTCTATCTCACGAAGTTCGTCATTATTCGGGGTTCCTCGTCGGGCAGCGGGATTTTGCCCCGGCTTGCGTCTATTATCCGGAGGAGCCATGCCAGGGCGCGGGCGTTTTTCGTCACGGTCTGCATACCCTCCCCGTCCTGCAGGACCTCTCCTGGGGTTCTTCCGTAGACGACCGTCCAGTATTGGCTGGGCGGGGTCACTGTCTCCGACAGGTTCAGGAAGTTCATGAGCTGGTGGGCCACGTCCGTGCCGCCTGCCCTCCTCACCGAGGCGACCGCCGTTGCCGCCTTGTATTTGAAGTAACTGCTGCTGCTGAAGAACACCCTGTCCAGGAAGCACTTCATCGTGCCCGGGATCCCGCCGTAGTACGTCGGGGCGGCCAGGATCAGGCCGTCTGAGGCGCGCATCTTGAGCGACGTCTCGTTCACTATGTCTCCCTCGATCACGCACGTGTGGGCGTCCGAGATGCGGCACTTGCCGCAGGCTATACAGCCGTGGATGTTGAGCGAGCCCACTTGCACGATCTCAGTCTCGATGCCGTGGGCCTTCAATATGTCCGACATCGCCCCCAGGATGATCGCCGTGTTGCCGTTTTTGTTCGGGCTCCCGTTGATGGCCGTGACCTTCATTTATTTTTCTCCTTCGTCGGTTTGCAGTTTTTTTCCCAGGTCCTCGGCGCGCTTGAGCCAGTCGCCCTTTTCGCTTATCTCGCCCGCCCCGTAGACGCCGTGCGCCAGTATCTCGCCGGCTATGCGCCAGCCGCAATAGGCGCAGGCGAGCTCGAAGGACTTCTTGAGTCCGCCGAAGCATTTCGCGTCCTTGTCCCCGGCCGTCGAGAGCAGTACGGCAACCCGCCCCCTCACGTCGACCTTCGAGTTCGGGTGAAAGTAGGGGAGCAGCCTGTCCCATATTGGTTTGATCTGGGCGGCCCACGAGTAGAAGTAAAGCGGCGACGCGAATACGATCACGTCCGACGTATCCAGCGCGGCGTACACTTCCTTCATGTCGTCGTTCAGAAAACAGTGCGTGCCGTTGCTCCAGCACCGCCTGCAGTCGATGCAGCCTCCGACCTTGAGGCCGTGCATTCGCACGTACTGAGCCTTGTACCCGACTTCCGAGGCGCCACGGACCAGCGCCGCCGCGAGCCGCTCGCTGTTCCCATCCCTCCTTGGGCTGCCAAGTATCACGGTAATCTTCCGAGACATTCACCCACGCTCCCTCACATTCATATATAAATTTCATAAATTATGAAGGCCTAATAATACTTTATATCCGCTTAGTTGTCAAAAAATCGGAAACAGCCAACAGGACAAATCCCGGCCTGCCGCGCGTATCCGCAGGTCGGGATTTGTCCATCGTTAAGGCATGTCCTGTTTTTTGAGATGAGCTTCACGGTTCAATTCGGCGCGCCGAAGATCTGTGGGTTTTAGAGTTTTTTTCGGCGCGCGCTCTCGCGCGCACTTCAACTACTCCCGCGCCTGCACGTACGGCCGGGCTGCTGTATGGTTGCAAGCGCTCGCGGCATACTGCGGGATCTCGCTTTTTTTATATCCCGCCATGCCTCGGCGCATATACGCAGACAGAAACTCCGCCCTCCCCGGTTGTTATTTTTTTGAGAGCTTCATCCGCCCGTTGATGGTATAGTACATACGCTGGGCGATATGGACATTGTGTATGATGACAACTCCGAAACTGTACATATATACAGATCTTTCTCAAGCCAGGACGAAAAAAATACGAGGAGGGGCAGTTATGGGAAAAGAGGCTGGAAATTCTCTCGTCATCGTCGACCCGCAGAACGACTTCTGCGACCCCGGCGGGGCGTTGTACGTGGAGGGGGCTGCCGGGGACGTCGAGCGTTTATCAAGGCACATAGCCGGCAGCGGCAGGAAGTATTCCGACATAATCGTCTCGCTCGACTCGCACGACGCGGTGGCGGTATTCCACCCGAAGTTCTGGGTCGACGAGAACTCCAGGCCCCCGGCGCCGTTCACCGCGATAACTCCGGACGACTTCGGGCGGAAGTGGCGGACGGCCTCCGCCGAGAACGCGCCCCTGGCCAAGGGGCTCATGGACGTCATGCGCCGGAAAAAAATCGAGTCGCTCACGATCTGGCCCGAGCACTGCGTCGTATCGACGTGGGGGCACGAGATCTCCGGCGCGCTGTGGGGCTCCCTCCGAGCCTGGAGCGACGCCACCAGAAATCCGGTGCGGTACGTCTTCAAGGGGGAGAACCCCTACACGGACCAGTTCTCGATCTTCGAGGGAGTGGACGACTCGTGGAGCGACACGGGCTTCAACCTCGACCTCTTTGAAAGGCTCGCCGGGCGCGCGACCGTCACGTTCGCCGGCGAGGCGCTGAGCCACTGCGTCGAGTCCTCCATATCATCGTACGTCCGCAGGCTGGCGGAGGGCGGCGGATCTCCCCAGAGCGTCCGCCTCCTCGTCGACTGCACCTCGCCCGTTACCGGATACGACCGCGAGTCATCCCTGGACAGGCTCGTGGTCCTGGGCGTGGGGTTCACGCGCTCGGACTCGCTCTCCTGAGAGGCCTAGTTCCGTGGACGACGTCATAGCC
Organism: Synergistaceae bacterium; assembly: GCA_031273585.1. Lineage (GTDB taxonomy): Bacteria > Synergistota > Synergistia > Synergistales > Synergistaceae > JAIRWR01. The sequence continues at coordinate 7,667 of JAISRP010000206.1, read as the reverse complement.
GCGGTAGCCACCGCCTGGGGGGAGGCTGCGATTGCCATCGTCAGGCTCTCGGGCGGCGGGGCGGTCCGGCTGGTGGATAAATTTTTCCGCCGGGCGCGCGGTCCCCTCTCCTCGGAGCCGGCGCGCAGGCTCGCGCTGGGACGTTTCATCTCCGGCGGCGAGGTTGTGGACGAGGTGCTGGCCGTGCGCTTCGAGCGCGGGTCGAGCTACACTGGCGAGGAGTCGGCGGAAGTACACTGCCACGGCGGCATCATGGCGGCCGGACGCGTTCTGGATCTGCTGTTGTCGGCCGGGGCCAGGGCCGCCCTGCCGGGGGAGTTCACGAAGAGGGCCTTCCTGACGGGCCGGATAGACCTGGCCCGGGCGGAGGCCGTCTCGAGCGTGATCCGCGCCGCGAGCGACGCCGCCCTCATATCGGCCGGCAGGTCGCTGCAGGGCGGGCTGTCCGCGAGACTCAGGGAGCTCATGGACGCCCTGACGTCGCTTTTGGCCAACATCGAGGCGAGGTTGGACTACCCGGAGGAAGTGGATGAAACCGAATCGTCGGACGCGGCTATGGAGCTGTCCCTCATCAGGAGCCGCGCGTCGGACCTGCTGCGGCGCTGCCGCGTGGGGCTCGTCCTGGATGGCGGCGTGACATCCGTCATCGTCGGGCGTCCTAACGTCGGCAAGTCGTCGCTCCTGAACGCCATGACCGGCCGGGATCGCGCGATAGTCACCGACACCCCCGGCACGACGCGGGACACGGTGGACGCGTCCTTAGTCCACAGGGGGCTCCTGATCAGGCTGGTCGATACCGCCGGCATAAGGGAGGCGTCGGGCGCGGCTGAGGAAATTGGAATAGAGCGTGCCGTAACTGCGGCGAAGGGCGCCGACATCTGCGTTCAGGTGGTCGACTCGTCCTCTCCCCTGAACGAATGGGACGCCAGGATCGCATCCCTCATGTCCGCCAAGCCAGCAATCTTAGCCCTCAACAAATCCGACATGCCATCCGCCCTCTCCGACGGGGATGCCGCGGGCCTCGGTCAATTCATCCGCGCGATAAAAATTTCGGCCCTGACCGGCCGCGGCATCGAGGACCTGAAGGACGCCATCGCACACTACGCGCTCGGCGACGGCGTCCCCGCCGAGGGATACGCCGCCACCTCCCGGATGATCGAGGCGATCGGAGAGGCAATCTCCTGCATGGACGACGCCCTGTCCGCAATAAAAAGCCGCGGCGGGATGGACGCATCCGGCTCGCTGCTCTCGGAGGCAGCCTCCCTGCTGGCGTCCCCCCTGGGCGCGGACGCGACCGAGGAGCTGCTCGACAGAATCTTCAGCGACTTCTGCGTCGGCAAGTGACCAGCGGGGCAGGACCGTGGGCTCCGCCCACGCCCGCCGGGGGACCAGTCCCCCGGACCCCCATTTTCTTTTTTTGATTTTCGCCCCGCGGGGCGAAAATCAAAAAAAGTGAATAGGGTCCAGGGAGCTGGCTCCCTGGCGGGGTTTGGGGCGGAGCCCCAAGGTCTTGCCCCGCGGATCTTCGTTTTGGCGATTGAGTCTGTGTTTCGTGGGGGGCTCTAAATTTAAAAATATCCCGCAGCGATGGATAGTTTTGTGATACTATAACCGATGCGGAGTGGAACCCCCGCTGATGATTTATGCTTGACTACGGTGATTTTGCCCGAGTGGAAGAGAGGCTGTTATGCATGTTCAAATTTTTATCCGGGCTGTTCAGTCGGGACATTGGGATAGACTTGGGCAGCGCCAATATAGTCGTATATGTGAAGGGGCGGGGGATAACAATAGATGAGCCCTCCGTGCTGGCCGTCAGGAATATGGGGCGCAAGGGAAAGAAGGAAGTCATCGCCTTCGGGCACCCGGCTAAGAGGATGATAGGCAAGACCCCCGTGGGCATCGAGACTGTGCGTCCTCTGCAGCACGGGGTCATAGCCGACTTCGACATGACGGAGCAGATGGTCGGTCACTACATGGCCGCGGCGAATCAGGGGAGGCGCATGATGGCGCACCCCAGGGTCGCGATATGCGTTCCGGCCTGCGTCACTGAGGTCGAGAAGCGCGCCGTGGTGGACGCGACGCTCGGCGCCGGGGCGAGGGAGGCCTTCGTCGTCGAGGAGCCCCTGGCTGCCGCGCTGGGCACGGGGCTGCCGATCAACGAGCCTAGGGGCAACATGGTCGTCGACATAGGCGGAGGGACGAGCGAGGTGGCGGTTCTGTCCCTCGGGGGCGTCGTGATCAGCAACTCCCTGAGGGCGGCCGGAGATGACTTGGACAGCGCGATAGTCTCCATGCTGAGGCAGAACTACACGCTCTCCATAGGCGAGAGCACCGCAGAGGAGGTCAAGTTCGAGATAGGCTCGGTGATCCCCCTTGAGGAGGAGCTCGAGATGGAGGTCAAGGGCCGGGATCTAATGGACGGGCTGCCCAAGGTGGTCAAGGTGACGTCGATGGAGGTCAGGGAGGCGATAGAGCCCATAATCTGCCGCATAGAGGACATGCTCCGCTACGCTGTGGAGCAGACGCCCCCGGAGCTCGTGAAGGACATTGTCGATCAGGGGCTCGTGCTGACGGGCGGCAGCGCCCTGCTCCGAGGCCTCAACATGCGTTTTTCGGACGTTATGAACGTGCCGGTTCACATGGCGGAACAGCCGTTACTGTCGGTGGCCCTGGGCCTTGGCAAGCTGCTCGAGACCGTGGACCGGGGGGATAAGATATCGGTGACTGTCGATCACTCGACTGTATAGAAAATAATAAGGGAGGCGATTCGCCCGAATGGTGAATAAGCTGAATCCCATTCTGGTAAGCTCGCTCCTCGCCCTTCTTTTCGGTCTTATGACGCTCTGGGCGTCGTACAAATTTCCCGCCGCGGTCAGGGTGGCGGTGGACAACGTCGGGGTGTTTCTGTCATATCCAGAGAGACCTGCCCAGGAGATCAGGACGCTGGTGCAGGCCACCGGCAACTGGGTCATGGAGCGAAAGAGCCTGCAAGACCGCAACAGGGAGCTGGAGGTCGAAAACCTGGCCCTCCGCACTGCGCTTCAGAACGTGACGATACCGTCCCCCGTCTCGACCTCGGAGCTGATAGGGGCGCGGGTCACCCTGAGGTACCCGGAGGCGTGGTGGAAGGAGGTCCGGGTCAACAGGGGCAGCCTCCACGGAGTCAGGGTTGGCGCTCCGGCCATTTCGGACGGGTACATGATAGGGAAGGTCGTCCGGGTCGGCGAGGATTACTCGTGGGTGGAGCTGATCACGTCCTCGTCATTCATGCTGGCGGCCGTCGTGAACGAGACGTGGGACCTCGGCGTCATAAACGGCGACGACAGGGGCAACGTCTGGCTTTTTTACATGCCGCCGGAGAGGGAGTTCAGGCGCGGGATGATGATATCGACCGCGATGGTCGGCGACTACCTGCCGCCCGGGATACCCATAGGCAGAATATGGGGGAGCGGCGAGACCCGCGACGGGTTCACGCCCCAGAGCGTGGCGTCCGGCGCTCATCTGACGCAGCTCTATAACCTTCAGATACTCTCATCCGGCGCGGAGGGCGCGCGGAATTGATCGCGCCTGTCGCGGCGTGGTTGTTGCAGGACCTGATGCAGGTGCTGGCGATGGGCTTCATGCTGGTCCCGGAATTTTTCATGCTCGTCGTGGTATACAGGACTATCTCCGGTCCGCTCCTGCCGCGGCGCGTCTCGTGGTGGATATGGTTCGCGTTTGCGGGCGGGATCCTGTGGGACATGCGCTGGGCGGCCATTCCGGGGATGAGCGGGCTCATCAACGTGGCCGCGGTCGTGCTCGTCTATTGGGTGTGGAACAGGACGCCCGTGAGCGGGAGGGGAGCTCTGCTGTTCGCCGGGCTCGCCGGGGGGATGCACTTTCTCTCAGGAGTGGCGCATTACTTTGCGTGGTCGGTCCCGAGCCAGGCGGCAACTCGGATGTTCCTGGTCCAGCAGCTTCTGTCGATCCCGGTCCTGGCAGGTCTTTGCCTGATTTACGCGTTCAGGGCGTCGGAGCCCCATGTATAAGTCGCTCGATTACTTCGACGCTGACCAGAGGCTTCTGTACGTCCGCAACATATTCATATTCACGCTGCTGTTTTTAGTCGTGGGTCTCGTATACTTCCAGCTCATAAGGGCCGACGAGTACGTGGAACTCGCGTCCGGCAACAGACTGCGCATGATACGCATCCTTCCGCCGAGAGGCAATATCTACGACGCGAGCGGCGTCCCGCTGGCGGTGAACGTCAGGACGTTCGACATAAAGGGATACCCCATGGACCTCCGCAGCGACGAGGACTTCGTCAGAATTTCCTCGCTCTTCGTCAGGCACGGAATACCGATCACGTCGGGCGACCTGAAGGCGAGCGTCGAGAAGCAGTACGTGGCGCCCTACAGGGCGGTGTCAGTTGCGACTAACCTCACTCTGGCCCAGGTCGCGGACCTGGTCATGGACCTCGATTTCTCGGGGGCGCTGTTCCCCTCCCCGGTGTGGCGCAGAATTTATCCCGGCGGCTCGCTCGTCGCCCACGTGATGGGCTACGTGGGGGAGATAACGAGGGACGAGCTCGAGGACCAGAGGGATCTGTACTACCAGGCCGGGGATATAATAGGCAAGAACGGCATAGAGGCCATGTACGAGGATGAGCTGAGGGGGGTCGTCGGGGACCAGGTCGTCGAGGTCGACTCCCGGGGGCGCAGGCTGAGGGACGTGAACTACAACGACCCGCAGAAGGGGAACGACATCAGGCTGACGCTCGACTTGGCGGCTCAGAGGGAGGCATACCGCCTCATGGAGGGGAGGAGGGGCGCAATAGTGGCGATGGACGTCAACGACGGGTCAGTGGTCGTTTCCCTGTCGTCCCCGACCTACGACCCCAACCTTCTGACGTGGGGGATATCGCCGAAGCAGTGGAGCGCGCTCACCGACGACAGGGACAGCCCGATGATGAACAGGGTCATAGGGGGGGCGTACCCGCCAGGCTCCACCTTCAAGGTCGTGACGGCGTCCGCCATCCTGATGGAGAACGTGGCGAACGACCGGTCGACCGTCTTCTGCCCTGGCAGCTTCCAGCTCGGTCCCCAGACGTTCCGCTGCTGGAGGCGATCGGGGCACGGCCTCGAGGCGCTGAACGGCGCGCTCAGGGACTCGTGCGACGTCTACTTCTATCAGATGAGCGTGAAGCTCGGCATCGACAAGCTGACTAAGTGGGGGCAGGAGCTCGGGGTGGGGGAGCTGACCGGCGTGGACCTGCCGGGCGAGCTGAGGGGAGACAGGGCCGGGCGCGAGTGGAAGAGGGCGAGGTTCCGCGAGTCGTGGTACCAGGGCGACACCGTGAACTACTCCATAGGGCAGGGGTTTCTCCTGATGACGCCGCTTCAGCTGGCCCGGACGTTCGCGGTCTTCGCGAACGGCGGGAAGCTGGTGACGCCGCGGTTTAACGCGGACCGGGAGCCAGGGTGGACCGACGTGAAGATAAGCAGGCCGAACCTGGACTTGGTCAGCAGGGGGTTGCGCGACGTCGTGTCGAGGGGCAGCGGAAGAATCGCCGGCGGCTTTGGCGTGGAGGTAGCGGGGAAGACCGGAACGGCTCAGAACCCTCATGGCGACGATCACGCGTGGTTTGCCGGATACGCGCCAGCGTCGAACCCGAGGTACGTCGTGGCGGCGATCGTGGAGGGAGGCGGCTCCGGGTCATCGAGGGCTGCGCCCATCGTGGCGCAGATGCTGGCTTACCTGCTCGAACACAACTAGAAACCCGTTTTTATTTATTTTTCTGGGGGGAGATGCCTTGATAAAAATAAAGGGTACCGGCGATTCCATGTTAAGGTGTATTATACCTGAGGAAATGTCCGCCTCGGACATGCCCTCCGCTCTGGATGAACTTCGCGCCAAGGGGCAGCAGCTGTTGCACGGCGCCGAGGTAATTTTGGATTTCGGCGCCCGTCCGCTGGACTCCGGCGTCGTGTCGTCAATTCTTTCGGAGTTCGTGTGGCCCTCGGGGGTGAGGATCGTCGCGTGGATAACGTACGACGCAGCCTCTCAGGATAACCTGAAGCGGGTGGGCCTTCCCACGTCGGAGCCGGTTCAGGCGAAGTTCTCAAAGTCCAGGGGACTCAAACCCGCCCTCGTCCTGCACAGGTCGCTCCGCTCAGGTCAGCGGGTCGAGCACCGGGGGGATGTCGTCATCTCGGGACACGTCAACGACGGGGCGGAGGTCCTGTCGTCGGGGCACGTGGTGATCCTCGGGCGGCTCAACGGGCTCGTCCACGCCGGGTACGAGGGCGACGAGGGCGCATCGGTCATAGCGAGGTCCATGGAGGCCCTTCAGGTGCGAATCGGAGGCAAGATAGGCTCTCTCGAACGCAACGCGCAGTGGTGGGGAAAGATGGTCACTGTGAGGGTGGACGAGGGCTCCGTGCTCATAGACTACTGGCCCGCCCTCAAGGCGGAGCGCATAGAGGACGCCGTATGACAGCGCGGTCTTTATAATTTTATTGTAGGAGGAGTTTTGATGGAGTCACGCGTAATTGTAGTGACCTCCGGCAAGGGGGGCGTCGGGAAGACGACCACGACCGCTAACCTCGCAGTGGCCTTGGCCGGCATGGGCAACAGGGTGGTAGCTATCGACGGGGACGTGGGACTGCGGAATCTGGACGTGATAATGGGGCTGGAGAACCGCATAGTCTACACGCTCATCGACGCGCTGGAGGGCATCTGCCGTCTCAAGCAGACGTTGATCAAGGACAAGAGGAGGGAGAACCTCTCGATGATCCCGACTGCCCAGAGCAAGACGAAGGACGCGGTGACCGCCGAGCAGATGGTCTCGGTCTGCAACGAATTGAGGGCGGACTTCGACTACATCCTGGTGGACAGCCCGGCCGGCATCGAGGCGGGCTTCCGAAACGCCGCCGCCGGCGCGGACGAGGCCCTCGTGATAACGACGCCCGAGGTGTCGGCCGTCCGGGACGCCGACAGGATAATAGGCCTCCTCGAATCCATGGAGAAATCCCCGATACGCCTCATAGTGAACAGAATCAAGCCGCACATGGTATAGCGCGGCGACATGCTCGGGGTCTCCGACGTGCTGGACATATTGGCCATCGACCTGATAGGCATGGTGCCGGACGACGAGAGCGTGGTGAAGAGCGCCAACACCGGAGAGCCCCTCACCCTCTCGGGCGACTCCCCCGCGGGGCAGGCGTTCAGAAATATAGCCTCCCGCATAGCGGGCAACGACGTGCCATTCCTTTCGCTCGAGGCAATAGGCGAGGGCGGCGGTATCTTTAGCAAGCTGAAGCGCGCCTTCGGGCTTTAGGGGGTCAGGATAATGAGTCTACTTTCAAAGTTCTTCGGCAGGGAGGAAAATTCGGGCAAGGTGGCAAAGGACAGGATAATGCTCGTCCTCATGCAGGACCGCGCCGATATCTCCTCCGAGATGATGGAGAACATGAAGCGCGACATAATCGCCGTCATAAAAAATTATATCGAGATAGACGAGGCCCGCATCGAGCTGGACCTCGAGAGGGAGGACACCTCCGTCGCCCTCGTGGCCAACATACCGGTCGTGACGGTGCGCAGGTCGAGGAGGAGAAAGTAAGGGGTATGACGTTAGAATCGGGTTACGGCTGGGGCGACATACGCAGGGGGCTCGACAGGGTAATGCT
>JAISRP010000171.1 GCA_031273585.1 Synergistaceae bacterium | reverse complement strand
GAGTCGGACAAACCCAGGCACGGACATAGAATATCGCGCTACGCGGCGGATGTGAGGGATCTTCTGGAGCACCTGGGCGCGAGCGGAGTGACCGCGCTCGGCTGGTCAATGGGGGCGTCCGTTCTCTGGAGCTATATCGAGCTTTTTGGAGACGCAAGGCTGAGGGGACTCATCTGCGTCGACCAGTCCCCGTCGCAGTATACCGGCCCGGACTGGACGTGGGGACAGAAGGGGTGCTACGACGCCGAGATGTTCGTCCGGCTGTGCTGCGATCACAGGTACAATCCTCGCGGATCGGCGGAGGGACTGGTATACGCCTGCCTGCACGGCAAACCCTCCGACGCGGACGTAAAATATCTCGCAGACGAAATTTCAAAGTGTCCGGTCGATACGCGAATCGAAATAATGCGCGACCACACTAACCTCGACTGGCGCGACCTGCTGCCCGTCATAAAGCTCCCGACGCTCGTCTGCGTGGCCAGAAACAGCGCCGTGTTCGACTGGGAGGGAAGCGCCTACGTCGCGGAGCACATCCCCGGAGCTCGCGCCGAATTTTTCGAGGAGGCGGGCCACATGCTGTTCTGGGATGAGCCGGAGCACTTCAACAAAGTCGTCGCGGATTTTGTGGCCTCGATTAACTCATAGATAAATCTAAGACAGCACTGATTAATTCATTTTATAACTATCAATTTAGCTCGGGTAAAGACTCAATTCGCTCGAACGAACGGAGCGAATCGGCGTCCGACACGATGTCGGACGAGCGGCGAAGTAAGCGCAAAATCGCGCCCTCTGTACGATTTTGCGCAGCATGGACGTACTTCCGCCGCAGTCCGATTCGCTCAAGTGAGCCGGGCGGATTGAGTCTCCGGAACTGCAACATGAGACAAGCTGATAGTCATAAAAAATAATAGGGGTCCGGGGGGTCTGTTAAAGAGTCCCCCGTCGGGCGCGGGTGAAACCCACGCCCTTGAACCTGCGACTCGAGAGAATACATTGGCTATTGCCAAAAACGGACAATTGGTTTATAAATTACAATCATATCAAGAGCCTCTTTGAAGAAAACATCACCCTGATGACACGGCCAGTTGCGCTATATGACACTTTGCACTGACGAACACGCGCGTACGTCCTTGCGCGCCGCGGGGGACTCTTGAGATAAAAGCCGTCTGAGTTTGATTTGGATATGAATTGCCGGCCGGGCAAATGTGCGCGCTTGGTTGGGCTAAATTTTATGGAGGTGAAACGATGTTTCCGTTTGAGTTCGTAATGCCGACTAAAGTTGTCTTTGGCGCGGGAGAGGTCTCGAAAGTGGGCAGAGAGGTTCTGTCCTTCGGTAAGAAGGCGATGCTCGTCACCTACGACGAGCAATTCGTCAAGTCCGTCGGTTTCTACGACAAGGTGAAAAAGAGCTGTGACGAGGCCGGCGTGACGCTCGTGGAATTTTTTGGGGTGAAGAGCAACCCCACCGCCGAGCACGCCGCCGAGGGCATCAGGATAGCGAAGGAGCAGAAGCCGGATGTAATAATAGGGCTCGGCGGCGGAAGCGCGATGGACACGGCGAAGTACATCGGGGTTGGGGCGCTGTACGACGGCGATACGTGGGATTTCCCGCTCGGCCGGGCCACGATTCAACAGACGCTGCCCGTTATAACCGTAGTCACGATACCGGCGACCAGCTCCGAGCTGAACGGCACCGCGGTCATAACGAACGAAACTCTGCGGCGCAAGGACGGTTTTGCGAGCCCGGTGATGAGGCCGAAGGTGACCATACTGGACCCGGAGCTGACCTATTCGATACCGATTCGCCAGACGGCGTACTCCGCGGCTGACATTGTGTCCCACCTCCTGGAACATTATCTCGGGCATCAACTGGAGTTTGCCCCGTATCAGGATTACTTCTGTCAGGGGGGGATACGCTCGATAATGGACTGCATGGACCGGCTGCTCGTGAACCCCTCCGACCCCGACGCCCGCGCCGTCATGATGTGGCAGGCGGCCTTCGCTTGGTGCGGCTTCTACGACTGCGGCTTCGGGCTCCCGAACTCCATCATTCACATACTGGGGCACTCCCTGTCCAATTTCTACGACACCCCCCACGGCGCCGCGATGAGCGTCACCATCCTCGGCTCGATGCGCTACTATCTGAGGGAGAGGACGAAAAAATACGCCGATTTCGCGCGCGGGGTGTTCGGCCTGACGGACAAAGACGATATGATCGCCGCGACGGCGGGCATTGCCGCGCTGGAGGCCTGGTTCAAGAAAATAGGCGTCCCCACGACTCTTGCCGAGGCCGGCATAACCGCCCCGGACGCGGTGGACAAGATGGCGCCCGACGCGCTTCAGACAGCGGCCGCGTGGGGCGAGGTCGACGCTTACTCGTACAGCGAACGGGTGATGCGCGATATGTTCGAGCTTTGCAAATAAGCGGGGCTGCGAAATGGCTCATTTTCTGGGGATAGACGCGGGCACCAGCGGCATAAAGGCCGTAATAATCGATGAGGACGGCCGGATCGAGGGCGTCGGCTACAGTGAGTGCGGACTCATCACTCCCCGTCCCGGCTGGGCGGAGCAGGACCCGAACGACTGGTGGCGCGCCTGCCGCGAGGCCGTCCTGGGCGCTGTGACGAAGTCGGGGCTGGGCAAAAAGATACATAGCGTGGGCTTCTCGGGGCAGATGCAGGGCAGCGCCCTGCTGGACAAAAACATGGAGCCGATCGGCAATTGTCTTCTCTGGCTCGATCAGCGCTCGAACGAGGAGGTCGAGGAGATAAACGGGATGATATCGCCTGCGCAGTCCCTCGGGATAACCTCGAATATGTGCCTCAACAGTTTCTGGGCCCC
>JAISRP010000110.1 GCA_031273585.1 Synergistaceae bacterium | reverse complement strand
CCATCGTCAAATAAGATTCGTATATACGAATCAAGGAGGAAAATATGAAAGAGCCCTCCGGACAAACCGAACACAAACCCACTTTGAGGACGATCTCCATACTGGAACTCCTGGCCGCGGAGGAGGGGAAATGTACGCTTACCGAGATCGCTCGAGGGCTGGATTCGTCTCCGAGCACGCTGTTTCCCATAGTCCACACGCTCAGAAGTCACGGTTATCTGAACTACGACGAACAGACGCAGGCCTACTCGCTCGGGCTTCGTCTGTTCGAGCTTGGCTGCAGCCTCCGCAACACGTCGGGCTACGACGACATCGTCGAAATAATGACGGGGATAGTCGACGCCTGCGGCGAAACTTGCCATTTTGGGGTGCTGGATAAGGGAAACGTCCTGTACCTCGCAAAGGTCGACTCCAAACAGCCGGTCAGGATGTTCTCGCGGATCGGGCGCAGGCTTCCGGCTTACGGAACCGCGATCGGCAAGGCACTGCTGAAGGACTGCTCGCTGGAGGACCTGAAGGAAATGTACCCGCACGGCCTCGAGCCCCTGACGGAGCATACCGTCACCGATTTCAACGTGCTCATCGAACAGCTTGGGTCCATCGATCCCTTTGCTTACGAGAGCGAGGAGTCGAACGAGTCCGTCTGCTGCGTGGCGATACCCATATACAAGAACAGTCGGATTTACGGCGCGATCAGCGTGGCCATGCCGGTGTTCAGATACGACGAGGACAAGCGCAGGCGCATCGAGATCGCGCTGAGGGAAGCGTCGGTTCATGCCGAGAGGATCGTTCAATACCTGAACTTATAGCGAGAAGCGCAAAAAAACGATGGGGAGGCGGAGGATGAAAATCACGGCCATGAACCTGTACACCGTGCCCCCGAGGTGGCTGTTCCTCGAAGTCGAGACGGACGAGGGCATCACCGGTTGGGGAGAACCGATAGTCGAAGGGAGGGCGTCCGTTGTCAAAGCGGCAGTCGAGGACCTGAGCGGATATATGATCGGCAAGGACCCGAGGCCAATCGAGGACCACTGGCAGGCCATGTACCGGGGCGGATTTTACAGGGGCGGCCCCGAGCTGATGAGCGCCATAGCCGGCATCGATCAGGCGCTCTGGGATATCAAGGGAAAATATTACGGCGCTCCGGTTTACGAGCTACTCGGCGGAAAGTGCCGCGACAGGCTGAAGGTCTACAGCTGGGTGGGGGGAGACCGGCCGTCCGACATAGCGGAGGGCGCGCGCAGGCTGTACGAGACCGGATGCACCGCCATCAAGATGAACGGAACCGAGGAGATGCACTACATCGACAGCTTCGAGAAGATAACGGCCGTCTCGGAAAATATAGCGGCCGTCCGCTCGGAGCTCGGCCACAAGATGGACATCGGGGTCGACTTTCACGGGCGCGTGCACAAGTCCATGGCCAAGGTGCTGGCGCGGGAGCTGGACCAGTACCGCCTCATGTTCATCGAGGAGCCCGTCATGGCCCAGAACAACGAGGCGCTGCGGGAGATCGCCATGCACACGTCCACCCCGATCGCCACCGGCGAGCGCATGTTCAGCCGCTGGGACTTCAAGGACCTGCTGACGGGCGGATACGTTGACATCATACAGCCGGACGTCTCCCACGCCGGCGGCATAAGCGAGGTCAAGAAAATCCTCTCCATGGCCGAGGCGTTCGACGTAGCGGCGGCCCCCCACTGCCCGCTCGGTCCGATTGCGCTGGCGGCGTGCATTCAGATCGACGCCTGCACGCCAAACGTCTTTATCCAGGAGCAGAGCCTGGGCATCCACTACAACAAGGGGAGCGGGGATCTGTTGGATTACTTGGCCGACGGGGAGGTATTCGGGTTCAAAAACGGATATGTCTCGATTCCGGACGGACCGGGGCTTGGAATCGAGGTAGACAGGGAGAAGGTCATAGAGGCGGCAAAGCAAGGACACAACTGGAAAAACCCGCTCTGGCGAAATTACGACGGCACGGTCGCCGAGTGGTAACTTAAATTAAGGAGGAGAACGGAAGATGAGAAGAACCGCCATACTGCTGCAAGCCACAATCTTTTGCGCGTTCGCTTTTTTTGCGTGTTTTGGGGGGAGTCCAGCGTCCGCGGGCGACGTGATAACCTTCAAGGTCGGCCATGATTCGGCCGACACGGTCCCGGTCGCCATCGGGCTCGCCGAGTTCAAGCGCTTGGTCGAGGAGAGAACCGGCGGCGGCATCGTCATCGAGGTCTACAACAACGGCACTTTAGGGAGCGCCTCCGACTACGTCGTGAACTGCCAGCTGGGAACCCTCGACATGGGCACGGTGAACCAGTCGGTCGTCTCCAGCTTCATACCGGACCTGCCGGCGGTCGACATCCCCTATATCATCGAAAGTTACGAGCACGCGGACAAGGTGTTCATGGGCGAGGTCGGGAAGTACTACAGCCAGGAGGTGCGGGACATCGTCGGCATCGAGGTCGTGGGCATCTGGGAGGTCGGATTCCGCAACCTGACGAACAGCAAGCGCCCCGTCAACAACCTGAAGGACGTGGCCGGGCTCAGGATTCGCACGATGGACAACCAGGTCCATCAGACGTTCTGGAAGGGGCTCGGAGCGGACCCCGTCCCCATGTCGTGGAACGAGGCCTACACCGCCATGCAGCAGGGGGCCATCGACGGGCAGGAGAACCCGTTCAGCGTCATACTGGGAAACAAGGTGGCAGAGGTCAACAATAACCTGGCCGTCACGGAGCACGTGTACAGCTCGCAGTTCGTCATCATGAGCGACAAGGCGTGGAAATCCCTGAACGACGAGCAGAGGAAGATCATAGTTGACAGCTGCTACGAGGCAGGGCTGCTGGAGCGCAAGGAGCAGCGCCGCCAGGCGAGCGAGGCCGTCGCCAGGCTCGAGGAGCAGGGCATGAGCGTCACCTATCCCGACAAGCAGGAGTTCATAGACGCGAGCGCCAAAATATGCGCCGAATACAGGAGACAGTACGAGAAAGTCGTGAAGATGATCGAGGACGGCAAATAATCGCAGTTTTGCGCGCCACGCGCCATGAATGACTCGAAGCGGCGCCGTATCATCGGGCGCCGCCTCGACGGATAACGGGGAGGGTAAACGCATGTTCAGGATGATCCAGAGGGTATTCGAGAGGGCTCAGGAATTTTTCCTGACGCTCGTCGGCGTTGCGCTGGCTTTGATCATGTGTATCGTTTTTCTCCAGACGTTCACGCGATTCGTGATCTTCCACAGCCTGCCCTGGTCGGAGGAGCTCTCCCGTTATCTGTTCGTGTTCATCCTCATGATCGGCCTCAACGTGGCGATCAGGGACGACATGCTGATCCGCATAGACCTCGTAGACTACGTAATAAAGGGGGTCTGGCAGAGGATTTTCGCCGTCGTCCGCAACCTGGTCGGGCTCGCGGTGGGCCTCGTCATATCCGTCAACGCAACGGGGCTTTTCAGGATAGGCATGATCCAGAAGAGCCCCGCCATGAGGATTCCCATGATAATAATGTATTCCCTGATCTGCGCCGGATTTGCGATAGCCTCCATATCGATGTTTTTCAAACTGGCCGAATCGGCGAGAGCCCTCGTCCAAAGGGATTCCGGCGTCCCATCGGAAGGAGACATCCGGGCATGAACGCGGCCGCTGTGATGCTGTTCGTCGTCCTGATCGCGGCCATGACGGCGGGCATTCCAATAATCTGGTCGCTTGCTCTGGCGAGCGCCGTGTCCATCGCCTTGAACCCGGCGCTCAGCTTTGTGATCATACCCCAACGGCTCTTCGCCGGGGCGGACTCGTTCTCGCTCCTAGCCGTGCCGGCCTTCATACTGGCAGGGGACATAATGACGAAGGGCGGCCTCTCAAAGCGCCTCACCACATTTGCCGACGCTCTGGTGGGCTGGATCAGCGGCGGCATATCGCTCGTGGCGATCGTGGCCTGCGCTTTTTTCGCTGCGATATCCGGCTCCTCTGTCGCTACGACCGCAGCGATAGGCGGGCTCATGCACAAGGAGATGGTGCGCCGGGAGTACCCGGAGGACTACTCTGCCGCGGTGCAGGCAATCGGCGGAACCCTCGGGATCGTCATACCACCGAGCATCGTGTTCGTAATTTACGGAAACGTCACTGGGGTGTCCATAGCCAAGCTCCTGATGTCCGGCATAGTCCCGGGGGTGATCGCCTGCCTGGCCCTGTGCGCCTACGCTTACTACATGGCAAAGAAGCATCGCTTCCCCAGGGGCGAGGGGTTTTCCTGGAAAAAACTCGGCCTCGCCGCGAAGGATGCCATCTGGGCGCTCCTCATGCCAGTCATCATCTTGGGCGGCATCTACAGCTCGGTGTTCACCCCGACGGAGTCCGCCGTGGTGTCGGTGTTCTACGGCACGCTGGTCTGCTTTTTTGTCTACAGGGAGATCACCCCGGCGGACTTCTGGGCGATTCTGAAGAGCACGGGCAAGACAACGGCCAACCTGATGCTTCTCGTGGCGACCGCTCAGGTTTTCGCCTACCTCGTCACCTACTACAACATCCCGTCTGCGATCACGGATTGGTTCATGAGCTTCGTGGACAACAAGTATATTTTCCTGCTCATCGTCAATTTCCTGCTGATATTGGCCGGCATGTTCCTGGACAACGGCTCGATAATACTGATAATGGGCCCCATCCTGGCTCCCATCGCCGCCGCCTTTGGGGTGGACCCGGTTCACTTCGGCCTGATCGTGGTGTTCATATTGGCCCTGGGCCAGTGCACGCCGCCCTTCGGCACCTGCATGTTCGTCGCCTGCGGAATTGCAGGCCGCCCCGTCAGCCGCGTCGCGAGATACCTGATCCCCTTCATCTTAGTCGAGATAGCCTGCGGGCTGCTGTATACATACGTCCCGTGGATATCCCTCTGGCTGCCGAATGTGCTCGGGTGAGAGGTTATAGCAATTTAACATTAGAAGCCTAAAGGGTAAAGATTGAAAACCTTTGCTGTCACAGCAACCGCCACCGGCAAAATTCCACGCGGTTTATTCAATCGGCTATATAGCAATTTAACAATAGAAGCCTAAAGGGTGAAGATTGAAAACCTTTGCTGTCACAGCAACCGCCACCGGCAAAGTTCCACGCGGTTTATTCAATCGGCTATAACTCTGCGTCAGTGAGATTTTAACTGTGGCACACGGCGATCTTCTTCAAAATGACGCATTGGAACCGACTTCTTGCCATCCCACCAGACCGTCAATCATTGTTGCGATTATAATGGCCTTTGCAATTAAAGCCTGACCATAAGCAATCGGAAAACGGCTTTCGTCCTCATGTCTGATAAAATGGCTCCGAGACCGGACTAAAAAAGGGGCGATTTTGTGAGAAGGGCGCGGCGCGGAATTTATGGCGTTCTTGACAAATTCTGGATCTTAGAAATTTTGTATGCTATATTGCTCGCGAATTTATGATTCAAGATCAAAGGGGGATGTGTTTTGAATATCGTCGTTCCAATCAAGCAAGTTCCGGAGAGCAGCAATGTAAAGATGGATCCCGAGACGGGAACCGTTATCCGCAAGGGGATTGAAACAGTGGTCAACCCGCTGGATCTTTACGCCCTCGAGGCGTCGCTGCGGCTTCGGGAACAGTACGGCGGAACGGTTACGGTCATCTCAATGGGGCCGCCACAGGCGACGCGGGCGTTGAAGGAAGCGGTGGCAATGGGGTGCGACGCAGCAGGGCTGCTGTCGGACCGCAGGGTCGGCGGCTCCGATACCTGCGCCACCTCCTACGCCCTGGCGCAGATGATCAGGACGGTCGGCAAGTACGACGTCATCATCTGCGGAGAACGGGCGACCGAC
>JAISRP010000021.1 GCA_031273585.1 Synergistaceae bacterium | reverse complement strand
CCCTCCCCTCATCAGTCCTGTTCGTCGCGTTATTCCTCCCGCCGCCTGTTTCGGACCATATCGCGGCGTTTTGGTGCCTGTTCATCTACATGGTTTGGAGCTTTTGCTTCAGCATGATGGAGGTGGCAAACCTGCCGTTGCTGGCGGTGGTCTGCGGCAGCGAAGAACGCAATCTTCTAAATACATTCAAGATAACATCCAGCATTGCCGCGGCGATGGTATCGTCTTATCTCACGTTTAAGCTGGTGGCCTTCTTCGGCAATGGGTCGGAAAAGATGGGTTTTTTTGTGACCACTGTTATTTTTGCGGTGATAGTCCTGCTTACCTCGGCATTGGGGGCGAAAAATGTCACTGAAAAGTATGAGTTGAGCGAGAATACTCTGTCATTTGGAGCCACGATGAGCGCCATCTTTAGGAACAAACAGTTAGTTTTCCTGTATCTTATGCTGATATGCGAGCAGATGGCGGCTTCCGTGAAATTGCAGGCGACAGTTTATTATTTCAAGTACTACATAGGCAGGATGGATGTCATTTCGATCTTTTTCCTCGTAGGGGCTTTGTGCTCATTCCTGGCGCAGCCCCTTATTTTTTGGGCCTCCAGGCGTTTTCGGATGTCGCATTTGATGATCGGGGGGTATCTTTGCGAGGCATTGGGCATGTCTGTAATATGGTTTTCCGGCAAAAACCTGACAACTGTATTTGCCGGCAATGTGCTGTACGGCATATCCAGCGCATTCCCGTCCAATCTGGTGTACATATACGCGGCTGAGCTCTCAGACAAACTGTCGGAATGCGATAGGGGCAGTTTCGGCGGGGTTGTTAATTCCCTGCTGCATGTCTCCTCAAAGATCGGTTATGCCCTGGCAGGTTCTTCCGTCGCTTTTATAATGTATCTGACCTCGTACGTCCCTGACGCCAATCAGACCGCAACGTCACTCTTGGGTATAAAGATATGTGCGGTGGCAATGACGCTCGCCATATCGCTCCTCAGCGGTCTGTTCGCATTCCTGTCTTTTAGCAGCGATCCGTTGAAAAACGGTCCCCCGTCGATGGGTCGTCAAAAGAAAAATGGGGGTCCGGGGGACTGGTCCCCCGGCGGGTGTGGGCGGAGCCCACGGTCTTGAACCTGCGGATTTGGGGATCACCCAAAAACTTGCAATCTGAAAATTCTCCGTCTATAATATCTCATACAATAATTCCTGCGGTGTGCGTGTTACTGGAAATGTCTTGAGCCAACGTTCTTATCCCGCGAGAGGCTGCTCCAGACCGGCGGAAGCGACGCAAGTTGCTCAAGCTAAGGACTGGGGGCTTCTCATCCTTTTAGGAGCGGGTCAAGACACTCCGTCCACGGCATTGCGGGTCTTATTTTTTTATGACGAGGAGAATACCCGAATGTCATTTTCCCTGCCCTTCTGGTCTCCGGCTCATGCCGACGCAATCCTGTTCGACTGGGACGGGATCATAGCGGAGACCCGTCTTGACTTCTCCGGCATACGAGAAAAATATTACGGCGCCAGGAG
Source organism: Synergistaceae bacterium (assembly GCA_031273585.1). GTDB lineage: Bacteria > Synergistota > Synergistia > Synergistales > Synergistaceae > JAIRWR01. The sequence goes on along the minus strand of JAISRP010000021.1, from coordinate 1,990 downwards.
GGCGATGCTGCTTGAGGACGCCCGCACGCTGGCGCCCGAGTCGCGGGCCGGGCTGATGCGCGACCTCGAGGAACTGGAGATGCGCGGCGCACGTGACGCCCATCCCGTTCCAGGAATATCGGAGGTGCTTGGCTGGGTCAGATCCCACAAGATACCCTGGGCCGTCGTGTCCAGGAACTGCCGGGGCTCCATCATGGAGGCTGCGCGGAATATCGCGGTCGAACTGCCGCGCGTGGTCCGCTCGCGCGACGACGGGACCAGCGTGAAGCCGGACCCCGCGGCGCTGCTTGAGACGTGCCGCGAGCTTGGAGTTCCCCCGTCGCGCACTCTCCTCCTGGGCGATTACATCTACGACATGATCGGCGCAAGGCGCGCCGGCATGAGGGGCGCGCTCGTCAGGAAGAGATCGGAGCCCGATTGGGAGCCGTGGCTCGAGCTGTCATATTCGTCGATGGACGAGCTGTACCGGGAGCTCGTATCCCCGAGCGACATCACTCCCTGGGAGTATCAGGAGGTTTGCCGCGGGCACGGGCGCGAATTTCTGAGATTCGCGCACAAAACAGCCCTGCGGCTGCCGGCGGACCCAGCCCCGGATATTTGCGCCTGGCTCGTTCGCGCGGCGTCCCTCGGAGTCGGCGCGTTCGTCGTCCCTGACGCGGAGTTATCCCCCGAATCGTGGAGAAAAAACCAGTCGTTCGACCCGGCCTGCATGGGACTGAGGCTGCAAGATGCAATCCGCAGTTTCCTGGAGGTCAGGTATCCGTTCGCGTCCGTCCTTGGTGACGGCGGGCGCGGCGTCGATGCCCCGGAGGACGCCCGCGAGTTGGAGGCCTTTATGACCGGCCTCGCGGATGGAGGGCGCGCCTGTGGCTGACCTGTTCGGAGACGGCGAATTTCAGCCAGGCGCGGGCGAGGTGCCGCTCGCGGAGCGGATGAGGCCCGTGACGATGGAGGAGTATGCCGGGCAGGGGCACATACTCGGCCCAGGCAAGCCGCTGCGCGTCCTGCTCGAGAACGGCAGGGTCCCGAGCTGCATCCTGTACGGCAACCCCGGGGTCGGCAAGACGACGCTCGTTCGCCTCATGGCCTCCGCGACCGGCCGCAGGCTGCTCGAGATAAACGCCGTCAGCGCGAAGGTCTCCCAGATTCGGGACATGATGGAGGAGGCCGCCTCCATCAAGGCCCGTTCTTCGGGCAGGACGGCGATAGCGTTCGTGGACGAGATCTATCACTTAAACAGCAGCCAGCAGAACGTGCTGCTCCCCTCGGTGGAGCGCGGGGACATAATCTTGGTCGGCACGACATCGGAGAACCCGTGGTTCGAGATAAACAAGACGCTTCTCTCGCGGATGATAGTGTACACGCTGCAGCCCCTCGATGAGAGGGACGTGACGGCGCTCCTCGGAAGGGCCCTGGCTGACGAGGCGAGGGGGCTAGGGGCCTTGGGCCTGGCCGCTGACGACGACGCCCTGCCCCACATAGCGAGGCTGACGGGCGGGGACGCCCGACAGGCCCTGACTCGACTCGAGACTGCCGCCACTGGCGTGGCCATGTGCGGCGGTACGAGGCTCACGATCGAGGCCATCGACGAGGCCACCGGCAGGCAGACCCTGCGCTACGACAGGGCCGGCACGGACCACTATGCGGTGATATCCGCCCTGATAAAGAGCGTCAGGGGCTCGGACCCCGACGCGGCGCTGTACTGGCTGGCGCGGATGCTGGCCTCGGGGGACGACGTGCGCTTCATATGCCGCAGGCTGTGCATCCTGGCGGCCGAGGACATAGGCCTGGCGGACCCCACAGCCCTCATCTTCGCGGAGGCGGCCTCGTCGGCCTGCGACAGAGTCGGCCTGCCGGAGGCAAAGCTCATCTTGGGGGAGGCGGTGATATACCTGGCCGCCGCCCCAAAGAGCAACAGCGCCTACAAGGCCATCAGCGCGGCCGAGGAGGCGGTGGCCTCCGGCGACATAATGGAGGTCCCCTCTCACCT
>JAISRP010000004.1 GCA_031273585.1 Synergistaceae bacterium | reverse complement strand
GATTTATTCGCCGTCATACTGGAACGCATAACAGGCGGCGGCGCGGAGTCTCGCTTACTGTGCGACGTGGCGGAACTGCCTCCTGCCCGTCGCGCTCAGATACTGGAAAGTTTCAGGGGAAGATGCACGGACAAAGACGCGCGCACCGTAGTCGATATGTTCAGGGAGCGGGCCGTCCTGACGCCGGGACGGAGGGCAGTGGTCTTCGAGGATCGCGAACTGTCGTACGGCGAACTGGATGACCTCACTGACAGACTGGCCGCGCGTCTCGCTCTCATGAGAGCGGGCTCGGGTAAAAATGTCGTCGGGGTGCTTGTGCGTCGGAGCGAGATGATGCCTGTGGGGGCGCTCGGCGTGTTGAAATCAGGCGCTGCTTATCTTCCGCTGGACCCGTCTTATCCCGCTAGCAGACTGAGTTACATGCTGAGCGATGCCGCAGTGAGCGTGGTGGTTGCGGACAGAGATCTGCGCGGCAAATTGCCGGATTTCGGCGGGAAGTTTCTGTACACCGACGAAATCCACGGCCTTCCGGCGAGTGACGCCGAAGTCGTCCCGCCGGCGCCGGAGGACCTCTTCATCCTGCTCTACACCTCCGGAACCACCGGCAGCCCAAAGGGAGTCATGCTCTCCCACGCGAACCTGACGAACTTCTGCCTGTGGTTCCGCGAGCACTACGGACTGACTGAGGACGACAGCGTGCCGGCGTACGCCAGCTTCGGCTTCGACGCCTGCATGATGGACATGTATCCGGCGCTTACGACTGGGGCCTGCGTACACATCATCCCCGAACGGATGAGGCTCGAACTGCCGGAGCTGAACGACTACTTCAACGCGAACGGCATCACCGTCGCATTCCTCACGACGCAGCTCGGCAGACAGTTCGTCGAGATGATGGACAACCGCTCGCTGCGCGCCTTAACGACGGGCGGCGAGACGCTCGTGCCCATAGGGCCTCCCGGCGCGTACACGCTTTACAACGCATACGGGCCGACGGAGTGCGCCATATTTACGACGCTCTTCCGCGTGGACGGGCTCTACGACAGGGTGCCCATCGGCAAACCGCTATACAACACCTCGCTTTACATCGTGGACGGAAGAAACCGGCTCGCTCCGGTCGGAACCGCCGGAGAGCTGTGCGTGGCGGGAAGGCAGGTCGGCATGGGCTATCTCAACAGGCCCGGCCTGACGAAAGAAAAATTCGTCCCCAACCCGTTCAGCGACGATCCCGAGTACGCCGTCATGTATCGAACCGGGGACTTCGCGCGGTTTCTGCCGGACGGCAACGTTGACTTTACGGGGCGCAGCGACTTTCAGGTAAAGATACGCGGGTTTCGCGTGGAGCTCACGGAAATAGAAGGTCGCATACGGCTCTATCCGGGGATCACGGATGCGACCGTCATCGCCTCGGACGCGCCCGGCGGCGGAAAACAGGCTGTGGCGTATATCGTGGCCGATTCCCCGGTCGACGCCGAGGCACTGAACCGATTTATCGAGGATGAGCTTCCGCCCTACATGGTTCCGTCGGCGACCGTGCAAATGGACAAAATACCCCTGAACCCCAACGGAAAGGTGGACAGACGCGCCCTCCCCAAACCTGAGGTCCAGGCCCACGTCGAAATTGTGCCGCCCGCCACTGAGACGGAGGGGCTCGTGCTCTCCCTGGCTGAGGAGTTGTGCGGCGTTAAAGGCATTGGAGTTACCGCAAACCTGCTGCGTTCGGGGCTTCAATCGCTCTCGTCCATCAGGCTGGCCGCGCAGATCAAGGCGCATACCGGTTTGAGCCTGAGCGGGGGCGATATCATACGCGCGAAGACGGCCCGGGGCATCGCCGCTTTACTGAGTGAAGCGCGGGATGCAAGGGGCGGTCCACCCGGACCCCCCGACGAGACCCAGAGTTCTCCCGGAATGTCCGAGGGGGCATGGCCCCTGATGGAAAATCAGATGGGAATTTATTACGAGTGCGCCGGCGACCCTCAGTCGATCCTCTACAACGTCCCAGTGAGCTTGGACCTGCCCGCGGACACCGACCCCGAGAGGCTGCGCGATGCGTTTCTGTCAGTGGTCGAAGTTCACGGCTGCCTCAAAGCGCGGCTCGAGGAACGCGGCGGAGATCTCATGTTCGTCCGCAGCGAGCGCGCGGCGGACATTCCGATAATCCGAACCGACGACGCGGGCTTTATCGATGCCAAGAAAATATTCGTCCAGCCGTTCGACCTCCTCAAGGGGCCGCTCTTCCGGGCGAAGATTTACAGGACGGAGAGCTCCGTCCATCTGCTGATGGACTTTCATCACATCATCTTCGACGGCGCTTCGTGCAATATCTTCATGGAAGATCTGGCAAATGCCTATCAGGGGCGTCCGATCCCACCCGAGGAGATATCGAGTTTCGAGTCCGACGCGGAGGAGCGCGCGCTTGAAGGCGGCGAGGCATGGAATGCATCCGCTGAACACTTCAAAAAACTGCTCTCCTCGTTTGAGGAAGTCACAACGCTTCAGCCCGATTATCCGGCCGCGGCCGGAGGCGGGGCTGAGGTCTCCGTCGGCGTTCAGATTCCGCCCGGAGGAATAGGGGATTTCTGCCGGAATATCGGCATCATGCCGAGCAGTCTCTTCCTGGGCGCCGCGTCCCTCGCGATAAGCCGCTTCGTCCGGTCCCGCAGCGTCATCCTGTGCGCCGTCTCCAGCGGACGTGACGACCCCAGATCCCGCAGGAGCGTCGGGATGAGGGTCAGGACTATCCCCCTTGGAGTTCGCACGTCACCGGAGACGACCGTCGGGGAGTACCTCATCGACGTTCAGGATCGTTTCTTCGAGGCCATCGAAAACCAACTGTATCCTCTGACTAAGATCTCAGCGGACTACGGTTTTAAACCCGACATCATGTACACGTATCAGAACGTCCTCGGCGAGACCGTCCGCTTCTGTGACACGGATGTGAAAATAGATCTGATCTCGCACGGGATGCCTGCCAAGAACCCCCTCACCGTCACTGTGACCGAATCGCCCGCGCATTTCGGACTGTCTCTGGATTACGACGAGGCGCTCTACGATAAATTGACGATAAAGGCCCTGCTGGAGGGCGTCGTCCAATCTCTTGAGGGCCTGATGGGGCGGGGATTGTCGGAAAAAATATCTAAGATCCCGGTAATCAGCGAGGAGGGGGCGAGGAGGGTCGCCGGATTCAACTCTCCCCTGCGGCCGAACGATTACCCCAACGTCTTTGCCCCGATAGAGGCTCAGGCAGAGCGGACGCCCGACGCCGAGGCACTGATAGCCGCCGACGGGACCATGACGTACCGCGAGCTGAACGAGGCTGCCAACAGGCTCGCCCACGGCTTGATCGACAGGGGGCTCGAGCGCGGCGACCGCGTCGTGCTGCTTCTGCCGCGCGACAGCCGGGTCATCGTGAGCATGTTAGGCGTGATGAAGGCCGGGGGCGTTTACATTCCCGTAGACCCGGCCTATCCAAGCGAGCGCATCCAACAGATTCTCGAGGACAGCGACGCACGGTTTCTCATCGCGCCGGGGGATGGTCACGCGGGGGCCTCGGCGGCTAAGGGGGCCAGGATCCTGACCCCGGAAGAACTCATGGAGAGCGCGAGGACGGACAACCCCGGCGTGGAGGTCGGGCCCGACGACATGATCTACCTCATATATACCTCGGGATCGACCGGCAAACCCAAGGGGGTCATGCTCAGGCACGGGGGGCTTGTCAACTACATAACGAACAGGCCGTCCAACCTGACCGCGCACCTGATAGCCGAGACGAGGGCCCGCATGGTCTCGGTCGCAACCGTCTCCTTCGACGCGTTTATCGACGACATATACATACCGCTAACGAACGGGCTTCCCGTGATACTAGCGTCCGAGGAGGAGACCGGGCACCCGGAGCGCCTTGCGGAACTCTTTGAGAGGGCGGGGGGAACCGGCATCAACGTCACGCCGTCGCGCCTGCAGCAGTTCATGGCCTCGCCGCGCCTCTCGCGCGCCCTGGCCGCCTGCCGCTTTTTCGACATAGGCGCGGAGCAGTTCCCACCAGCGCTCTACAGGGACCTCTCGGCACTCAACCCGGACGCGATCATCCTGAACAGCTACGGTCCAACCGAGTCCTCGGTTGCCTGCAACGGCAAGATCGTGAAGGATGCGAAGGGTGTCACGGCTGGGCCGCCGATGTGGAACGTCGTGGAGAGCATCCGGGACCCGGAGGGCCTGCCGCTCCCTGTCGGGGCGTCGGGTGAACTCTGGATAGGCGGCGAGGGAGTGGCCCTCGGCTACGTCATCAACCCTGAATTAACCAGGGAGCGCTTCGTCAAGGAGGACGGAATCCGCTACTACAAGAGCGGCGACCTGGCGAAGTGGACGGACGACGGCGAGATAGTCATACTGGGCCGCATCGACGAACAGGTGAAGCTGCGGGGGCTCAGGATAGAGCTGGGAGAGGTGGAGAACGCCGTCCTGTCCGTCGGCGGGGTGCAGAACGCCGCTGTAAGGATAAGAAAGATAAGGGGACAGGAACACCTCTGCGCCTGGTTCACGGCCGAGAGGAGCATATCTCCCGCGGCCCTGAGGGAGGAGATGTCAAAGACCCTGCCGCAGTACATGCTGCCGACCGCGTGCCTGCAGATGAAAAAGCTCCCGTCAACAATAAGCGGCAAGGTTGACG
>JAISRP010000334.1 GCA_031273585.1 Synergistaceae bacterium | reverse complement strand
CTCCCTGCCCTTGTAGCCGTACTTCCTCGCCATGACATAGTTGGTTGTCATCAGGGCAAAGCCCATTATCAGCCCTGGCACGACTCCTGCCAGAAACAGATCGGCAACGGACGCCCCGGTGATTACCGCGTATATCACGAACGGTATGCTGGGCGGGATTATCACTCCTATCGAGCCGGCCGCTGCCGTTATGGCGGCGGCGTAGTTCACGTCGTACTTCTTCTCCTTCATCGAGGGGATTATGATGGTCCCTATGGCCGAGACGGTCGCGGGCCCGGAACCGGATATCGCGGCGAAGAACATGCAGGCGACCGTGGTCACCATGCCAAGCCCCCCGATTACCCTCCCCACGAGCACGTCTGCCAGGTTGAGCAGCCTGCGTGATATGCCTCCGTAGAACATCAGGTTGCCGACTAAGACGAAAAACGGCAGCGCAAGCAGCGGGAACGAGTCCAGGGCCGCGACCGCGTTCTGGGCGACGATGATCACGTTCAGATTGCTCATCCAGAGGATGACGACGGTCGTCGTGACGCCGAGAGCTATTCCTATCGGAAGGCCTATCGCCAGCAGCACTATGAAACATGCGACCAAGGTGAAAAGAAACATCACGCAACTCCCCCTTCACGCGTCCGGAGCCTCGCTATCATATTCTGGACGAGGCGGAAGGACATCATGGCACAGCCGAACGGGACCGCCAGGTAGACCCAGCCCATCCTTATCTGCATGGCAGCCGAGACGGTCTTTCGAGTGAATATCATGCTGGTCAGCCCCGCCGACTTCCATGTAACGTAGAGTGCGAAGGATAGCCATATTGCGTGCGCGATCCAGTAGAGGGACCTCTTGACGTTCTCGGAGCAGAGGTTGACTACGATGTCGAGATTTATATGCCTCGAGTGTTTCGTGGCGAAGCTCGATGCGACCCATGCCTGCCAGACGAACAGGTATCTCGCCAGCTCCTCGCTCCAGAAAACGGAATTCCTGAAGACATACCTCATCACGACCTGGGCGAATATCAGAAATACGCTGAAGAACAGCGTGCCGACGAGAAAATATTCCTCAAACTTGTCGTCGAGAACATGGAACAGCTTTTTCATGAATCAATCCTCCTCGCTTCGTAACAAGAGAGCCCCTCGCCAGGATTTTAATGCGGACCGGACTGCGGTCATACCCTTATGCGGAAGTCAGCTGCGATAAACCGCTCCCCGTCCCATATCACAGGGTTGAGATCGAGCTCCTTGATATTGGCTGCGTCCAGCAGGAGCCTCTGGAGTTTATGCATCAGGTCCTTGAGGGACTCGATGTCAACCCCCCTCTTTCCCCTGTACCCCTCGAGTATCCGCCAGGCGCGAAGAGATTTCAGCATCGCATCCGCACGGCCCCTCCCAAAGGGCACGTGCGCCGTAGCAACGTCCCTGTCGATCTCGACCCCGGTCCCACCCATCCCGACCAGCATCACGCGACCGAGCAGCGGGTCGGAGTTAGCCCCAAGGATCAGTTCGAGGCCGGGGCGAACTTGTTCCTGCACGAGCACTCCCCGGGCCCCTGGGAATTTGCCGAGTAAATTCCTCAAGGTCTCCTCGAGCTCGTCGGGGGTTCCTATGCCGAGCACGACTCCGCCTGCGTCCGACTTGTGAACGATTTCCGGGTGCTCGATCTTTGCGACCAGGGGATACGTAAGGGACACCCCACGGCAGTCCGCGGCAGATGCCAGCATGGCCGAGCGCGCCACGGGCAGGCCGTAGGCCTCAAGCAGCTTCTGGCACCTGTCCTGGGGGAGATATCCGTCGCCGGATGCCAGCTCGCGTATCTCCTCCATCATGCCAAGCATCGAGCTCCCTGCTTCGAAGGGTTCGTCTGTGAACGGCGCGCCGCGCATCATGGACAGGGCCTTCACCGTCTGCTCCGGGTATTCGAAGCTCGGTATGCCCGACTCCTGCATGACCCGCCTGCCCCCAGCTCCAGTGGTGGGCCCGAAGAAGCAGGACACCGACGGCAGACCGCTCGCGACTAAATCCCCGGCCGCGGCCTCCGCCACCGGTCCCGTGTCGACACCGACAGGCGGGACCACCATGAGGATGAGCGCGTCGTACAGCCCGCTCTTGACCATCTGCGAGACTGCCGCCCCATAGTGCTCCGGCAGAGCGGTCGCCACGAGGTCGATGGGGTTGCCCGTGGACGCCTGGGACATGACGGATCGCGCGAGCTCGTCCCTCATGTCCTGCGGCATGAGCGGCAGGGAGAACCCCGCGTCGCTCAGCGCGTCCGCGATCAAGGTGCCGGGGCCGCCAGCGTTGCTGATCACCCCCACCCTGCCGCCGCTGAAACGCGGCATCTTGGACAGGGCGGCCGCCAATATGAACATCTCCTCGATGCTCTTAGCCCTTATTGCGTTGGTACTCGCGATGAGGCTCTCCACTATGGCGGAGTCCCCGGCAAGGCTGCCGGTGTGGGAGCTCGCGGCGCGCGCCCCGGCAGCGGTCCTGCCCGACTTCAGTATCACGACCGGTTTTTTGGACGACGCCTTCTTAACGACCCGGGCGAACCTCCCAGGGTCCGGTATCGTCTCGAGGTACGCGATTATGACGGACGTGTTCTCGTCCTCGGCCAAGAATGGGATGAGGTCGTTTGCCGTCACGTCCGGTTGGTTGCCTGTGGAGGCCACGATGGAAAATCCTATGCCGATGTCCTCCGCGAAG
>JAISRP010000245.1 GCA_031273585.1 Synergistaceae bacterium | reverse complement strand
TATGTCTCCCTGTGCGCCGTTTCCGAAACAAAGCTGGTTCCTATTGAGTGCGAAATAAAAAGCAGCTTCAGACTCGACACGCGCGAGCTAGAAGAAAAAATCACCGACAGGAGCAAGTTATTGGTCCTCAATTCTCCGAATAATCCCACCGGATCCGTTCTTTCCAGGAAGACGCTGGAGGATATAGCCGAAATAGCTATAAAGAACGATCTGCTCGTGTTATCGGACGAGTGCTATGAAAAATTTATTTATGGCGGTGGCGAGCACGTCAGCATAGCGTCCATTCCAGGCATGTCCCAAAGGACCATAACGATAGGCAGTTCCTCCAAGACCTACGCGATGACTGGATGGAGGGTCGGATATATCGTCGTGCCAGACAGCTTGCTCCCATATGTCCTCCGAATGCATTCCATTATCTGCACCTGTGTCGGAACCTTCAATCAATACGGCTACATGGAGGCGCTGCGCCATGCTGAAAATGACGTGAGAAATATGATCGCGGAGTATGAGAAAAGGCGAGAGCTGGTGTTGGGCTATATGAAACAGATGCCGATACTTGATTTTGCGGTTCCCGAAGGCGCGTTTTACTTCTTCCCGAATGTTTCAAAAACAGGAATGAACTCGACAGAGTTTTGCAGCTATATGCTGAACGAAGCGGGAGTCGCTATGGTCCCGGGAGATGTATTCCATGGAGTTGATTCTGTAAGGTTCGCTTATTGCAAACCGATCGACTATCTCAGATCAGCTATGGAGAGATTCAAGGCTGCTATAGACAAAATTTGACGAGAGCGCGGTTCGTTTTCCCGACTTCGGCGAACGCCGCTATGGGCTCCGCGCTCGCGTCGCAGTCTATGTTTTTCACCGAAAAAGTTCTGTGACTTGCCCTGCCGCTCGGCAGCACCGCCACGCACACCTGAATCGCCAGCCGGCAGCTTATCAGCTTGAACCTCGCCATCTGCGTATACCCCCTCGCGTAAATATATTTCTCTACCTTATATAGTGGGTTTGAGCGGGGCAATTTATAACGCGCAGAGATGAAAAACATGAAAACATGTATTTTCGTTGCGTTTCGTTGCTTTGGAGATTTGGGGCTGGCACCGCGACAGGGCCTGGCGCCGCGCCTTGCAAGTAAGTGAAAAACGTGATATCATTCGCGTGCTCTAAAACACACGCGCGGGGACCGTTGATACGTTGCCGCCTTGGGCGGTTTGTCGCGGGACGATCTGCGCGGAGGGAAAAACGAGGAGGAATGAAATAGTGGGCGTAGTCAACATGAAGCAGCTGTTGGAGTGCGGCGTTCACTTCGGCCATCAGACCCGCAGATGGAACCCGAAGATGAAGCCGTATATTTTTACCGAGAGGAACGGAATCTACATCATCGACCTCCAGAAGACCGTGAAGGGTCTCGAACGCGCGTACGACTTCGTGCGCGAGGTCTCGAAAGGGGGGGGGAGCGTCCTCTTCGTCGGGACTAAGCGCCAGGCGCAGGACCCGATCAAGGAGGAGGCCAAGAGGTGCGGACAGTTCTTCATAAACCAGAGGTGGCTCGGCGGATTGCTGACGAACTTCGCCACGATCAGAAAGCGCGTGAACCGCATGGTCGAGCTGGAGACCATGGACGCCGACGGCAGCATCAACAAATACCCCAAAAAAGAGATCATCAAGCTCCACAAGGAGAGGGACAAGCTCGAGAAGTCGCTCTCCGGCATAAAGGAGATGAGGGAGGTTCCCGACGCCCTTTTCGTCATCGATCCGCGCAGGGAGACCATAGCCGTTCTCGAGGCGAGGAAGCTCTCGATCCCGGTCATTGCCATAGTTGACACGAACTGCGATCCCGAGGTCATAGACTATCCGATACCTGGCAACGACGACGCGATCCGGGCCATCGAGCTGATCGTCAACCTCATGTCGAACGCCTTCATGGAGGGCCGGCAGGGCGTGGACGGGGCAGGGGCGCTCCCCGCGGAGCCTGAGCCCTCGGCCGAGAAGGAGGTCATCGAGATACGGGAGAAACTTGACGACGCGTACTCCGAGGTCGGGGAAAAGGTCGTAAACCAGGAGCTCGAGGAGCGCAAGGGCTGGAAGGAGTCGGTGTAGATATGGCCTCTGTCGATATGGAACTTGTCAAGGAGCTGCGCTCCCGCACGGGAGCCGGCATGATGGACTGCAAGAACGCCCTCGCGGAGTGCGGCGACGTCGAGAAGGCGGTCGACTACCTCCGCGAGAAGGGTCTCGCAAAGGCGGCGAAGAAGGCCGGGCGGTCCGCGTCGCAGGGGCTGGTCTTCAGCTATATCCACACTAACGGCAAGATCGGGGTCCTGCTCGAGCTGAACTGCGAGACCGACTTCGTCGCGAAGACCGACGAGTTCAAGCTGCTGGGGCACGAGCTCTGTATGCAGGTGGCCGCCGCCAACCCCCAGTACATCGGGGTGGATGACGTCCCGAACGAGGACCTCGAGCGCGAGAAGGAAATTTACCGCAGGCAGGCCCTCGAGGAGGGCAAGCCGGCCAATATCGTTGACAGGATAGCGGAGGGCAGGGTGGCAGCGTTCTATCAGGATAACTGCCTCCTGGAGCAGAACTACATCCGCGACCCGAAGGTGAAGGTAAAGGACCTGATAGTGGCGGACATAGCCAAGATGGGCGAAAATATCGTCGTTCGCAGGATGGCGAGATTCGCGATAGAGGCGTAGAACACCGGCAGACAGCGAGGGATTTTACCCTCGCTTTTTTTGTATCCGGCAATCTGTGACCGAGTGACTTCGGAGGGGTGTCGTAAATTGGCAGGGATTTACAGGCGCGTATTGTTGAAGCTCTCAGGCGAGATACTCGCCGGAGACGAGAGGTTCGGACTGAACGGCAAGCCCATAAACGACGTCTGCGGGGAGATCGCCGAGGTCGCCTCCGCCGGGGTCGAGATCGGCGTAGTGGTCGGTGGGGGGAACTTTATCCGCGGCGCACGCGCCACGGACCGTGGGATGGACCGCGTGCGGGCGGACCAGATGGGGATGCTCGCAACTGTGATAAACGCCGTAGCCCTTCAGGATGCGCTGGAGGCTCTCGGAGCGCCGGTCCGGGTGCAGAGCGCGATAGCGATGGGCGGAGTCGCCGAGCCTTTCGTCAGGAGCAGGGCCGTGAAGCACCTCGAGAGGGGAAGGATCGTAATTTTCGCCGCCGGCACCGGCTCGCCCTTCTTCTCCACCGACACCGCCGCCGCGCTCAGGGCCTCGGAGGTAAATGCGGATTGCCTATTGAAAGCTACAAAGGTAAATGGTATATATGACAAAGATCCGGTAAAATTCCCGGATGCGAAGTTCCTGCCAAGGATTGGCTACAGGGAGGCCCTGAACATGGATCTCGGGGTTATGGACGCAGCGGCCTTCTCCCTCTGCATGGAGAACGGGATTCCGATTGTCGTGTTCGACGTGCGGCAGAGGGGCAATCTGGCAAAACTTCTCATTGAGGGGGAAAGCATCGGATCGACCGTATCCTGAAAGGAAGGGCTGATTTAGCGCCGGGGGTCTGAGCGGCGGGGGCCGAAGCCCCGGACGGCTCCGCATCCCAAGGCGGCCGAGACAATTAAATCAGCGTTTCCCCAAGTCAGATGGGAGGGCTTTGATATGCCACAGGCTTTGCTGAAGGACCTTAAAAACCGCACCGAGAAGACGATCGAACACCTCAAGGGGACATACGCCGGAGTACGGACCGGCCGCGCTCACCCGGCGCTCGTCGAGGACATAAAGGTGGACTATTTCGGCACCGTCATGCCGCTTAAACAACTGGGGACAGTGAACATACCGGAGCCCCGCCAGATAGTCATCACGATATGGGACAAATCGGCGGTGAAGGCGGTGGAGAAGGCGATACAGTCCTCGCCGCTCGGCATAAACCCCCACCCGGACGGGGAGACCATCAGGCTCACCCTTCCCGAGCTGACGAGGGAGCGCCGCACCGAGCTGACGAAGCTCGTCAACAAATACGCGGAGGAGTCGAGGGTCGCGATCAGGAACATCCGCCGCGAGGTCGTCGAGTCATTTAAAAAACTCGAGAAGGATTCCAAGATAAGCGAGGACGACCTCAAGAAGTATCAGAAGGAGGTCCAGGACCTGACGGACGGCGCAATCAAAAAAATCGACGGCGCCCTGTCCGAGAAGGAACGCGAAATTATGAACGACTAAAACGACGATGCCCTTGGAAGACCGCGGGCGCCGCCCGCACCCGCCGGGGGACCAGTCCCCCAGACCCCCATTCCTATTTTTTTTGTTTTCGCCCTGCGGGCGAAAACAAAAAAAATGAAAAAAGGGTCCAGGGAG
>JAISRP010000163.1 GCA_031273585.1 Synergistaceae bacterium | reverse complement strand
TTTTTTTTGTTCCCCTACCGTTCTATAACACATACCGGCGGGGGCGGGGGGCCCGCCCCCCCCCCCCCCCCCGGGGGGTGGGGGTCCCCCACGGTCCTCTGTCCGTGGGTTTTGGCATTAAATGCGGGCCCGTCACGCGCGGGATGTGCCCCTGCGCGCATACGTCTGGACCCTTGCCATGATGAGGATGAGCGCTGCGGCGAGCGCGCCTCCCGAGGCGTCACACCCACCGCCGCCGCTCGCCTCGCCGCCCCCGATGTTAATCTCGCCCGGCATATCCCCTATCGCTATCGGGGCGCCCAGGGACTGGGCGACGTGCAGCCCGCCGAGCTTGAGCGATATAAAACCGATCCGCGCCCTCAAGGCGGTCTCGGGGCTGGTGGCGACGCCCTCGATCACGAGGTTCGCCTCGGAGGTCCCCACCTGGGCGCCGGGTGACATCTCCCGCCCGGCAGAATCCTCTATACGCCACTTGACGGAGGACAGTCCCATCGTCTCCACGTACAGGTCGGACGGGACGATGCCCGTGAGCAGCCCGGCGTATACCTTAACCCTGACGCCGGACCCCAGGCTGGTGATCTCGTAACGCCACTCCGGCGCGTCAACCGGCGCAACGCGGATATCCGCCGATTTGACGTCGGACGAGGTAAAAGCCCTGATGCAGGCGTTGGCCTCGGTGGTATCCCACCTCTCGGGGGCCGTGTCGACGGCGTCGTACCATCTGACCCCATTGCCCGACAGGTAACTCTCGCCCCTGTTCGACGCAGCCTCCGACGAAAAATACCGGACCGGCATCTCCATCGCCAGGGGGTAACTGTAACCGGGCGTCCTCATCCTGAGCACGACCGAGAACCTCCCGTTCCCTCCAAGGACCACGGGGCGGCTCAGCCTGACGGTGTGATAGCCGGCGAAGACCTCATTGCCCGACGCGGAGTGCGAGAGCTGCCCCGATATGGGGGAGCCTCCGATTGGGACGTTCGTATATATTCGCAGCTCGTACTCGGCATTCGGAGCGGTGGTGTAGAACGAGACCGCCTCCAGGGACTCGTTCGGCGCGGCGGCGGCGAACACGTTTGCCATCCACCCCTCGTCGACGCGGTCGAATCCGACGGACCTGCACCACCCAAGGTCGTCGTATCCGTAGTTGTTGTCGTAAGTGCCGGCGTCCTCCTCCAGAAAGACAACCCCATCCCTGAGGGAGGAGTCCTCGTAGGAGATCCAGTAGTATCCCCTGTTCCCGAATCCCGTCCCCCAGCTGTTCTTGGCGAGCCAGGCCCCGTTTCTCCTGGGGAAGGCGTTGAAATTCTCCCTCGGGTAGGAGTCATCCCACCCCACTATGAGGACGGCGTGATTTGGGCTCATATTCCCGGTGTAGTGCCACGCATTGTTCCTCTCGTTGAAGTAGACGCCGCGCGAACCGATGTAGCACCCGGCCGATATGCCGCCGTAATCCATTATTAGGCGCTTTCTCACATCGTCCGTGGGCTGGGGCTCGCCGTCGGCGAACTGAAGGTTCAGGAAGAAGGCGTCGCTCAGCCGGAAGGGCGCGCTGTACCGCTCGTACGGGCCGGCCGGATCCGTGCCGTACGGGGCCTCGCCCTCGAGGACCGGGCCGACCCACCTTGCCATCGAGCTGACGGCTGTGTTGTCCCACCCACCGCCGGGTCTGCCCCCGGTGCCGGTCCTGTCGTGGCCCGGATGGCTGTTGAACGAGTACCAGAAGAGATACATCTCAGACAGATTAGTCTCAAGCCCGGTCCTCTTCAGGTGGGACGACTCCATCGCCGCCAGCGCGGAGAAGGCCCAGCAGCTGTCGAGGTCCCCCTGGTCCCTGACCGGGGTCACGAGCCCCCCCTCCCTCAGGTCGTAGGAGGCTGGCAGGTCGGTGATACCCCTGCGCCCGGCCTGATACGCCGAGTAGTCCGCGCCCCTGAGGTGCGAGAGATCGACCGGGGACGGCAGATATCCGTCCCCTTCAGCGCGCCTCGAAATACCAGAGGCGTACTCCACGAAGGAAGGCGACAGAGGGGCAATTCCCGACGCCGCGCCGCTGAAACCCATACCCGCTCTACAAGACAAGAAGGGCAGGATAAACAGGATGATACACGCGCGAACCCTACTCATCGATTCACCCCCTGCCATAAGCTGCCCTTACTCTACCAGATACCGCCGGACCTGTAAATTATATATCGACCACCCCGTCGAAAACCTTGTGGACCCTGCAGTTCAGGATAACATCGCTGCCGGAGTAATCAACGGTCATGTCGCCGCCGTTCTGTATGACGCGGACCAGCCCCGAGCGGAGGCAGAACCCGTTCTCGGCCGCCGCCACGACAGCGGCGCAGGCCCCGCTGCCGCTTGCCGGGGTCTCCCCGTCGCCGCGCTCCCATATCCGCATCCTGAGGGTGCGCTCGTCCAGGACCCTGACGAACTCGACGTTCGTGCGCCTCGGAAATATGGGCGCCATCTCCATCAGGGGGCCGAGCGTCTCTATGCCGCAGTTGTCCACGTCATTGCAGAATATCACGCAGTGAGGGCTGCCCATTGACACGCAGGTTATGGAAAAAGCCCTGCCGCCTATGTCAACGACGCGGCCCATAACCCTCTCGCCCTCCATCAGGACCGGTATATCCCTGGGCGCAAATTTCGGCGCGCCCAGGTTCACCCTGCCGGAGACCGCAATACCGTACCTCGTGAATATCTCGAGCCCGCGGATGCCGCTTGGCGTCTCTATGGCCATCGACCTGCGCCCATCGGTCCTGCCGTTCTCGTACAGGTACTTCCCGACGCACGCTATCACGGACGCGCTCATAAAACCCTCGCTGCCGTCCGTGTTGAAGAGCCTCATCCTGGCGTCCGCCATCTCCGACGGATATATCATAACCACGCCGTGACCTCCCACGCCGAAGTGCCTGTCCGCAAGCATTATCGAGAGGGACTCGGGCGAGGCTATCTCCTGATCGAAGCAGTCGAAGTACAGGTCGTCCTTGCCGCAGCTGTGCATCTTGCTGAAGCGGACGGACCTGCGGCTTCGCCTCATGTTGTTTATGTCGACCAGCTCCGTGTTCTCCTCGCTGTAGCGGCTCTTCAGGCTGTCGGCGAGCGCGGTCGCGGTGTCTATGGATGTGAGGCAGGGGATGCCGAGACGGGTCGCGAGCGACCTTATGCGGACGCTCTCACGTGCCGGGTCGCGCCCCCGCGCGGACGTCGACACTATGTACTGCACCCGCCCGCTCTCCATGAGGGTTATCACGTTGTCGTAAGCCTCGCCTATCTTGTGGATCACGATTGCCTGGATGCCCGACCTCGCCAGGGCGGATGCCGTGCCCCTCGTCGCGAACAGGTTCATGCCGAGGGACAGATATTTTTTTGCCACGTCCACTATCTCAGGCTTGTCGCTGTCGCGAACCGTGAGGAGGACGCCCCCGTTTCGGCGCAGGCTGTAGCCAGCCGCCAGCAGCCCCTTGAACATCGCCTCCTCGAGCGTCTTGCCTATGCCCAGGACCTCGCCGGTCGACTTCATCTCAGGGCCCAGGTGGGTGTCGACGCCGTGCAGCTTCTCGAACGAGAACACCGGGACCTTTACCGCCGCGTACGGCGCCTGAGGGAAGAGCCCGGTCCCGTATCCCATGCCGGACAGATTCTCTCCCAGCATGGCCCGCGTGGCCAGGTCCACCACCGGGACCCCGGTCACCTTGCTTATGTAGGGGACCGTGCGGGACGCCCTCGGGTTGACCTCTATTACGTATATGTCGTCCTCATATATTATGTACTGGACGTTCACTATGCCGCGGACCTTCATCGATATGGCGATCCTGGCCGTGTGATCCACTATCCGGTCGATGAGCCGGTCCGTCACGTTCAGCGCCGGGTAGACCGCTATGGAGTCGCCGGAGTGTATGCCTGTCCGCTCCACGTGCTCCATTATGCCGGGGATGAGTATGTCGCTCCCGTCGCACACGGCGTCGACCTCGATCTCCGTCCCGCGCAGGTACTTGTCGATCAGCACGGGGCCGCGGATGTCGCTGTCCAGAATTATCTCCATGAACTCGCGGAGGTCGTCGTCCGAGAAGGCTATGCTCATGTTTTGTCCGCCCAAAACGTAGGACGGCCGCACGAGGACCGGGTACCCGAGGCGGCTCGCGACCGCCAGGGCGTCGTCCATCGAAAGCGCGGTCCCCCCCTCCGGGCGCAAAATTCCAAGCCCGCCCAGGAGCGCGTCGAACCGCTCCCTGTCCTCGGCAAGGTCGATGCTGTCGTAGGAGGTCCCAAGT
>JAISRP010000098.1 GCA_031273585.1 Synergistaceae bacterium | reverse complement strand
AATAGGGTCCAGGGAGCAGGCTCCCTGGCGGGGTTTGGGGCGGCGCCCCATGGTCTTGTCCTCGTTTTTCAGTGAATATGAAGGAGTGTTGTACGTGGGATCGTATCGCAGATCGGACGGAAAATTTTTTCTCGCCGCGGCGGCGGGCGCGTTGGCGCTGCTTGTGGTTATCATGCGGGCAGAGCCTCTCATGGCCTCTCCTCCCTCGATACCCTACGGCGGGTACAACGTGACGTCCTCCGTCGGCGTTGGGCTGCCGTTCTATCCCGACGAGGTCAAGGGGTATTTCGACGACAGGTCCGCGGGGGCCGGTATTCACAGCCCCACGCTCGACAGGATGGCCTCCTCGTCGGGCAGCGTGTTGGGCCAGGCCTCGGACGAGCAGGGGGAGATCGGGCGCGTCACCACGAACGAGGAGCTGAACGCTTTTATAGATGGGCTCCCTCGGGATTACATGCGGAGGCTGAGCCTCGGGAAGTTTCCGTCCTACTCGGCCGCGGGCGATTACGAGAATGCCTTTGAGACGCACCTGCTGATATTCAGCAATCCGCCGTCCTCGGACGCCCATGAGCTGAAGGGCCTCGGCAGGCCGATTATCTACCTTCAGGGCGGAATCCACGGCAACGAGTCGAGCGGGACCGAGGCATTGCTCGCGATTGCGTCGGACCTTGCGTCAGGAGGGGAGTCATTCCTCGAGAAGGTCTCAGTCATAATTCTCCCGCGCCTCAACATGGATGGGGCGTGGCGATATCAGCGGGGGACTAACTCCGTTAACCCCGGCTTCGGCGACATGGACCAGAACCGCGACGCCGTGTCAGTCATAACCCCCCAGATGAGGGCCGTCCGAAACATGCTTACGGTTTTCCGCCCCGACGTGGCGATAGACCTGCACGAGATGGGCTACAGGGTTCCCGACTCTTATACCTACACTGCAACGGGCGGATTCGCGGGGTACACGTCGTTCCTGGACAACGACATCGCGACCCTCGCCGCGCACCCGTACAACGTACCGTCCGAGGTGACGGGCCTGGCCTACGAGCTGCAGCGGGGCATCAGGGATGACCTAGCGTCAGTTGGGCTCAAGGCTTCGACGTACTTCACCCCGGCGTCCATGGTCCCGGGCTACGGGAGCCTCAGACGCGACTTCGGAGTGACGTCCGGCGTGGTTCCCGGCGGCTATATGACCTATCCGTCCATGATCATGGAGGGAGCTCCCGACGAGAGCATATCGGACTCCGCCGTCAGCCTGCTGCCGTCGGTGTCACTGCTGTTCGAGACGAGGATGCCGCAGGTGCTCGTGAACTACAGGACGAGGGTGTACGCCCACTACAGCGCGGCCCGGTCCGTTATCTCCCAGGTCGCCGCCCGCCCGTCGGTCTTCCTGGACGCGGTCGCGTCCGGCGCGGCTGAGACCGCGGCAATGGGGGAGGACCCGGAGTCCTCGGAGGACATCGTCCTCTGGGTCAGGCAGGAGGAGGCCGCCGCCTGGGACATCCCATCTGTCACCATTGCGCGGGACGGCGTCTCGGCCGATGCCCTGACCGTGGAGAAACTTTACAGGAACGACTCCCTGACTCCGGTCATGTCCGTAAAACGCCCCTATGCCTACGTGATCTCGGCCGACGAGGCCGAGTCCGACGCTATCGCCTCGAGGCTCGCGCTGACGGGGGTCGCCATGTCGAGGCTCGGGCAGGGCGTCACGACGGAGGCGGAGGCTTACAAAATCGAGTCCGTTGTTCCCTCGACCGACCCGGGAGTCTCCTACGAGGCGCGGAGCTGTGACTACATGCCCAAGGACAACTCGCCTATCACATACGCGATAAACGCCGTGTCGTCATCGACCGGGGAGGCCACCTTCCGCGGGGGCTCGTACCTGTTCCTGATGGCGGACCCATCGGCAAACCTGGCCGCGCTCGCGGTGGAGCCGATGGCGAACTGCAACCTGGGCAACTACTGGCTGTCGCTGTCGAGGGACGGCAAGGGAGATGCGTCCGGCTTCATCAGGATCGAGGAGGGCGGCGAGTACCCGGTCTACCGCCTCGCGAAGCCCGTGGACCTGCCACTCGTCCCTGTGACGTCCGAGATGCCGTTCGTCTCCGGGGCATACGTCCCCGCATCCCGCCCGTTCAACCCCGCCGATGCCGATGCAGACGCCGCGTTCGGCTACAGCTTCACCATTGCGGACCCCGTGACGGGACGCGCCCCGGAGGCGTTCCGGATGGAGCTCCCGACCGCCAGAAACGGCGTCCCCCTGCGGTCGTGGTCCCTCTATGACTGGAGCAGCTCGTCATACGAGGAGTCCCCCGTCGGGCTGGCCGACGGAGTACCGGTCCTGGACGTCTCCTCCCGCTTCATAAGCGCTGATGGACATGTGCTGGCGATCGCGCACGACAGGGCGCCGGGCGTCATCCAAAACGCCACGGCATCGTCCGGCGGCGGCTGCACTGCCAACAGACGCCAGATCCTCATAGCGCCGATAGCCCTGCTGCTGGCGTCTGGGATGACGAGGTTTCGCCGTGCAGCCCACAGGTGAGACCAAAGTCCAAGGGCAGGACCTTGGGGCGCCGCCCCAAACCCCGCCAGGGAGCCAGCTCCCTGGACCCTATTCCCATTTTTTTTGTTTTCGCCCGCAGGGCGAAAACAAAAAAAATGAAACGGGG
>JAISRP010000051.1 GCA_031273585.1 Synergistaceae bacterium | reverse complement strand
AATTGTGATGCCGATGAGAAACTTGAACGACGGAATCATCATTATAATTAGCGACGCGGCTCCCCCTCGCGGGATCGGCGTTTAGCGCCGTTTTAACCCAGACGAGAGGTCGGAGCCCTTCTAACTTAGGAGGGGCTCCGATTTTTTTTGTCCAATTTTCAAATAGGGAGGATTTAACATGGTAAGCACGACAAGCGGGATGATCGAGGTTCGCTGGCACGGGAGGGGCGGACAGGGGGCCAAGAGCGCGTCCGCCATATTAGCGGAGGTTCTGTTCGAGGGGGGCCGTCACGTTCAGGCGTTTCCGGAGTACGGCGCGGAGCGTCAGGGCGCCCCGATACGCGCCTACAACAGGATCTCGAGCAGGCCTATCCGGCGCAGGTGCGGGGTTCAGAACCCGGATGTCGTCGTGGTGACGGACCCGACGCTATCGGTGAGCGCAAACCCCAGCGAGGGATGCAGGGAGGACGCGATATACATCGTCAACACGCCGGAGGACGCATCCTCCCTCCGGGCGCGGCTGGGCCTGTCAGATTCCGCGACGGTCCTGGCAGTCGACGCAACAGGGATAACGCTCGAGGAGCTCGGGCAGAACAGGCCGCACGCGCCTCTGCTGGGAGCCCTCTCCCACGTCTTCAGCGACGTCTCCGCCGAGGATTTCGCGGACCACTTCACGAGGAAGATGAAGTCCCTGCCTCCGGAGGCGTTGGAGGCGAACAGGCGCGCCATCATGCGCGGGCGCGAGGAGGCGGTCACGGTATGAGCGGCGGAGGCCTGTGCTGGCAGGACGTCCTGCCGGGAACCGTAACGCTCGGGGCGTCGTCCCAATCCGTTGAGACCGGGCTGTGGAGGAGCGTGCGCCCGGTCCTGGACGCGGGAAAGTGCGTCTCCTGCCTGAGGTGCTGGGCACAGTGCCCCGACGCGTCGATCCTGACTGGCGACGGAGGCTCGGTCCTTGGCATAAACATGTTCTTCTGCAAGGGGTGCGGCATCTGCGCGCAAATCTGCCCGGTCGGAGCGATATCGATCCGGCCCGAGTCCGACTTCCAGGGGGAAGCCGTATCCTCCGGACGCGGAGTCGGTCCGTTGAAGGTTGGTGAGCTCGTTGGCTGAGGCTCGTCCGGCGGTTGCGGAAAAAAGGTGCTCCCGCAGGGAGATGACGTCGGGCAACATGGCGTTTGCGGAGGCCATGAGGCAGATAAACCCGGACGTGGTGGCGGCCTACCCGATCACGCCATCGACTGAGATCCCGATGAAGTTCGCAGAGTACGTGGCGGACGGCCTGGTTGACACCGAGTACATCACCGTGGAGAGCGAGCACTCGGCCATAACGGCCTGCGTGGGAGCGTCAGTCGCGGGAGCGCGCGTCATGACAGCGTCGTCCGCCAACGGGGTCGGCCTCATGCACGAGATATTCCCGATAGCCGCGGCCTTCCGCGCCCCGATAGTGTTCGGCCTCGTCAACAGGAGCCTGGGCGCGCCGGTAAACATACACTGCGACCACTCGGACAGTATGCCGGAGCGCGACTCCGGCTGGATTCAAATTTACTGCGAGGACGCCCAGGAGGTATACGACACGGCGTTGATGTCCGTCCGCCTCGCCGAACATCCGGACGTGCTGACTCCGGTCTTCGTATGCCAGGACGGTTTTATAACGAGCCACTGCTACGAGCCGGTGGATTTTCTGGACGACGAGGCCGTCACGGAATTCGTCGGATCACGCGAGCCGAGGTATCCACTTCTCGACGTGGACAACCCGGTCTCGTACGGATCGTTCGTCATGTCGGAGCATTACTTCGAGATAAAGAGAAATCAGATGGAGGGCATGGAGAACGCGCTGCGGGTCTGCCGCGAGGTCTCGGGCGAATTAGCTCGTATCACAGGCAGGGACTATCCGCCCGTGGAGCGATACAGGACTGACGACGCGGAATATGTGATAGTGATAATGTCGTCGGCCGCGGGCGTCGTCAAGGACGTGGCGGACGACCTGCGATCGAGGGGCGTCAGGGCGGGATGCCTGCGCGTGCGAATGTTCCGGCCATTCCCCTCGGAGGAGATCTCCGAGGCCCTGTCCGGGGTCAAATGCGCAGCCGTCCTCGACAGGAGCGCCAGCCCGGGGGGGACCCCTCCCCTCGCGGCCGAGGTCAGGTCCGCGCTTTACACGTCCTGCTGCGCAGGAAACCGGATGCCGTCCCCGGTACAGTCATTCATATACGGCCTGGGGGGAAGGGACCTCTATCCCGGGGACGTCGAATCGGTATTCGAGGGCCTCTCGAGGGGCGAACATTTCCTTGCGCCGCGATACATAGGGCTCAGGGAGGGGACTGGGGGTGAGGAGCGTGGCGGGCGTTAATATGAAAAATCTGACCTCGCACAGAAACCCCCTCGTGGAGGGGCACCGCATGTGCCCGGGCTGCGGGGCGCCCACCGCGCTGCGCCAGGCCTTCATGGGCATAGAGAACCCGGTGGTCGTAGTTGGGGCGACCGGCTGTATGGAGGTGTCGACCACGGTCTACCCCTACAGCTCGTGGCGCGCGCCCTTCCTGCACGTGGCGTTCGAGAACGCAGGGGCGGCCGTATCTGGGGTCGAGGCGGCCTACAGGGTCATGCGCCGCAGGGGCGAGTTCAGGGAGGGCATAAAGTTCGTCGCCTTCGGAGGCGACGGCGGCACGTACGATATCGGGCTTCAGTCGCTCTCCGGCGCGCTTGAGCGAGGGCACGACTTCACGTACATCTGCTACAACAATCAAGGTTACATGAACACCGGCGCACAGAGGAGCAGCGCCACCCCGAGGTCGGCAAACGCCACGACCGCGCCCGCCGGCAGAGTGACCCCGGGCAAGCTTCAGAGGGCAAAAAACCTGACGGAGATAGCCGCCGCGCACAACATACCTTACGTCGCCCAGACCACCCTGCACGACCCGGCGGACCTCATAGGGAAGGTAAAGCGCGCGGTGGAGACGCCGGGCCCGGCGTTCGTCAACATCCTGGTCCCCTGCAACCTCTTCTGGAAAATAGATCCTGCCGACCAGGTGAAAATTTGCCGGCTGGCAGCGGACAGCAGGTTCTGGCCGATTTACGAGGTCGCGAACGGAGAGTATCGCGTATCGTACAAGCCCAAGGGGCAGACGCCGGTGGAGGAATTTTTGCGGGCCCAGGGCCGCTATGCCCACCTCTTTAAAAAAGGAAGCGAGCGGCGCGACCTGATAGAGCAGGCCCAGTCCGAGGTGGACGCCGACTGGGAGAAGCTGCTGGCGAGGTGACGCGTTAAACCGAGGGCTGCGCGCGCCTACTTTCCGCGCAGCCTGAAGTAGAGCCCGGGGAATGCGAGCAGGAGGAGCGACTTTAGAAACACCTCCGGCTTCAGTAAAATCGCCCCGCAGCTGGACCACAGTGCAGACCGCACCTCGGGGCTGCGAATCGCCGCGTCGAACCGCGCTCGGTCGTTCTGTCTGGCGTAGACGTTGAGCTGCCTCGCATGTGACATCGGCAGGAGCACGCATCTCGCGATATCAGAGATCCTCCGGGAGCCTGAGCGCTCCATCAGGTACCGGGCCAGCCTGAAGTGCGCCTTCGTGTTGTCCTCGTAGCGGGCCAGCCTCTGCTCCCTCGTGGCCGAGTTCGCTATCGATCCCATGCCGTCATGGATCATGTAGATATACGGGCACTTCGGGGAGAACGCGGCGCTGCGGCAGCACGAGAACGCCTTTGCGGCAAATTCCACGTCCTCCCCCGCAAAGCAGCCCTCCTCGAAGAGCAGGCCGTTCGCCGTCAAAAAGTCCCTGCGGAACATCATACGCCAGATGCCGGTCGCAACCCTGCCCAGGATGAGCATGACGGCCATGTCCTCCGCCGAATACGCCACGGACGGACCCTCGACGACCGGGCGCGCCCGCTCCTCCCCGGATGCGTATCGGTCCCTGAAGCCGCAGAGGGCTATCTCGCCCTCCCCCTCTGAGATAACGCCGTGCAGGGCGGAGATGAAGTCCCCGTCCGCCCGGTCGTCGGCGTCCATGAAGACGACATATTCCCCGCGCGCCGCGCGAAGCCCCGTGTTCCTGGCACAGCTCACGCCCCTGTTCTCGCGGTGTTCGATGATCCGATACGCCCGCCCTCCGGCGTCAAGGATGCCCATAGACGACGCGACCGTCCCGTCGGTGGAGCCGTCGTCGACCAGGATCACCTCGATGTGGTCGTAGTCCTGATCCATTATCGACCCGAGCGCGCCCGCGACATTTTCCGCGGCGTTGTATGCAGGTATGATGACGCTTATCAGTGGTGACACGGCGGATACCTCAGTTCGTCAGAAATTATCCCTCCCCGCATTATAATCCCGGCGTTGAAGAATTGTCGACCGCAGGCGCAGATCCACAGGAAGAAAACCGTGGGCGCCGCCCACGCCCGCCGGGGGACCAGTCCCCCGGACCCCCGTTTTTAGTTTTTTTATCGGATTTTTATCGGCTGCAGGAGATCCATATATGCGCGGCCATCGATAGCTTCTGTATCTTCAAGAACTATGCGGGGGGCTTTACCTCGAAGAAGGGTTTGAGCCAGGTAAGGGGATTTGTATTTCTCCGGTGATGTTGACGCTTTTGACGTTCACGCAGCCCCGAAACGCCTCTTCCCCAAATTCAGTGAAATCGTCCTCTATGATGACGAGCATCGTAATTTTACCGCAATTCATAAACGCCCGCGGGGCGGTTTTGCGGACGCCGTAGGGTATAACCAAA
>JAISRP010000028.1 GCA_031273585.1 Synergistaceae bacterium | reverse complement strand
CCGGGGGACTGGTCCCCCGGCGGGCGTGGGCGGCGCCCACGGTCCTCTGCCCGCAGTTTAGGGCGCTAACTCCAGCCTTGCGCCAATTTCATTCTGGATATATTATATCTCCTCGGGACGCGGTGCGAGCTCGAATGCGGCGATTTCCCGCAAAGTGCGAGCGGATTTTCCCTTTTTGTGATATGCTCGCGGCAGCGGATTGCCATGTCCATATACTATAGTCGACGCGGAGGTGCGGGAGATGAGCGACTCAAGGGATTTGTGGATGGTGGGGGATGTGCTGGACGCCATGTCCGGTCCGAATCCACCGGATTATGTATTGAAGATTGTACACGAGATTCAGACGTGGCTGGCGACGGCCGTGTCCGATGAGTCCGAGTTCGATCCCGCGGATATCATATCAGGAAGCGGAGACAGGCAGGGCGCCGCCGATCTGGAGTATCTCTTCACCCAACTCGAGTGGGCCGGTATGCACGCCGATCTCGTCCCGGTGCTGAAGGAGAGCGGAAAACACGAGGACGCAGTCATACTTTCAATCGGGCCGATCCTGCTCGACGAGGGACTCCGGATGATGGTGGACCACGCGGCGCTCTTCGCAAGCGGCACGTGCCGCAAGATCTGGCTCGTATCCGACACGTGGATAATAGGGGACGTGCTGTCGTACATACCTCACATCAAGGCGCTCCTGGACAGGGGAATACAGATGCACTTCCTCCTTGTCACCCCGTGGGGCTACTCTGAAATACCCTGGACGAGGGAAAAATAGAGGCGTCGGAGGACGCCAGTCCGATTCAGATAAAAAAATCGCGCCGCCGGAGACAGAGGGCGGCGCGATTTTTTTTGTTGGGAGCCTATTTATCGCGAGAGCTCTCGCACTCGCCCTCGGCGCATCTGTTCCGCCCTGCCAGGGAGGGCGGAGTGAATCACGTATGTCATCGATGTGTAAAGAATGCAGATTTTTGTGACAAGCTGCCTCCGTCCCTCAGGAGCGCCGTAGCTGAGGGTTGCGAGGTTTTATGCGATATTTTGAAGGATTTATTGTTTACAATCAGTAAATACATAGATTTTGGTCTTTTCATGATACAAAAAAATTAAATATGTCCTTGTCAAGAAAATGAGAACGTGCTAAAGTGAAAATCGAAGTGGGGGATAAGTAGTAGTAAGTGGAGGAAAGTGGCGTTGAGTGGTTGGACAAGGGGAGGTGGATGACTTGCCGGTCCGGATGCAGGGTAGCTACGCACATAAGCTGGACGGCAAGGGCAGGCTCATCCTCCCGGCCAGGTTTCGCGAGAAGCTTGGTCAGACCGTGGCGATCAGCTTTTGCATACACATCAAGTCCCGCGCGATCGACCCGTGTGTCGCGGTTTACCCGATGGAGGAGTGGGAGGCGCTTCAGATGAAGCTGGACGAGCTGCCGCAGGACGACAACGACATGCGCTACCTCGTGAACCTGCTCCGCGGGAACGCCAAGGACGACGAGAAGGTGGACGGCGCAGGACGCATACTCATCCCACAGGCGCTGAGGAATCGCGTCGGCGTCGCTACGGACGTGATAGTGAGCGGTAACGGCGATCACATCGAGATCTGGGACTCCGGCAAGTGGACGGAGTTCAACGACAGGCTGCTCAGCAAGTACATGGTGGAAAAGTGGTAGGGGAGGCGCGGCCCAGTCAGCCAGGACATATCCCGGTCATGCTCGGGGAGGTGCTCGGGATACTGCGGGAACATGTCGGAGAGGATTCGGAGGCGGTTTTTGTGGACGCGACGCTCGGGGCCGGCGGGCACGCCCGGGCGATGCTAGAAGCGTTTCCGCGCAGCCGCCTGATAGGCTTCGATCAGGACAGTTCGGCGCGAGATGCCGCGTCGGAGTCGATCTTTCCATATATCGACAGGGTGAGGATGGAGGGGAGAAACTTCCGCGAGATGTACCTCCTGGGGGACGAGGAGGGGTGGCCAGGGGCGGACGGGATTTTGTTCGACCTCGGCGTCTCCGGTATGCAGCTCTCGACCCCTGAGAGGGGTTTTTCCTACCAGGAGGACGGGCCTCTTGACATGAGGATGGACCCGGGCGGGGAGGCCGAACCGGCGTCGTCTCTCCTAGGAAGGTACGACGCCAGGGAGCTCACGGTCATATTCAGGGAGTACGGCGAGGAGAGGTACGCGTTTCAGATAGCCAGATCCATAGTCCGATTCCGGGAGAGGGGCGGGAGGCTCGAGACGACAGGGGATCTGACGAGGCTCATAAGGGCGACGCTGCCCTCTCCGGTGCAGAGACGAATGGGAACTCACCCCGCGAGAAGGGTTTTTCAGGCGCTCCGCATAGCCGTCAACTCCGAGCTCGACATGCTCGTGGAGGGGCTGGAGGGCGCCAGGCGCATAGCGGGAGAGGGAGGGGTCGTCGTAGTGATCTCATACCACTCCCTCGAGGACAGGATAGTTAAGAGGACGTTTCTCAGGTGGGGGCAGGAGGGATCCGGTCGGGCGCTTACCCGCCGCCCTCTGACTCCGTCGGATGCCGAGGTAGAACGGAACAGGAGCTCGCGGAGCGCAAAGCTCCGGGCGTTTAAGATGGCGGGAGCGGAGTAGCCTGTATTCATCGGGATATGCGGTTCTGATTCCCGAGGAAGGATTCGGAATATGGGAGGTATCATGGATGAAAGCGCCGCTGGCAAGACATGAAAGGAAAGAGGGCTCGCACTCTATGGTCTGTGTGATATGCCTTCTTGGGATTCTCATATCCGCGACTTCGCTCGGGAGTCTGCGGCTCTACGGTCTTTATCTCGAACACCGCCTGGCGGACGTCACGGGAAGGATCGCCGCGACGAACGACAGGAACTCAGCGCTGGAGGAGCGTTTTTCCTACCTCCTGTCGCCCTCGCGGATTTATACATACGCAAAGTCCGAACTGAAGATGATAACCGCAAGCGAGATCGAGACGATCAGGCTTCGGGCGAACCCCGCGAGCGAGGGATCCGTGGCGGGGCTGACGCCCGACGAGATAAGGAACATGAAGGGGCCCGAGGGCCTGCTCTCCCTCTTCACAGGTATCGCAAATGCCCAAGATTAAGGGTCGCATACCGAGGGAGTCCTGGCATTCGAGGAGCGCGTGGGCGCTCGTCTTCCTGTGTCTGATCCTGCTGGGCGTCCAGACCGCCAAGGTCCACCTGTTCCCGGACTACAGGATAGTCAGGCAGTCGGAGAGACAGTACTGGGCGCAGGTCCCGGTTTCGACGTCGCGGGGGGACATAAGGGACAGGAACGACGTTCCCCTGGCGATATCCGTGCCGTCGGCTAGCTTTTACATCGACCCTCAGTTCTGGAACCCCGGGAGCGCCGACGTCCTGGCAGGGTACTTCGGCGACCAGATCGCGCGTAAATTCTCAGGCCCGCTGCAGGGGCGCTTTCACTGGGTCGTGAGGAAGGTTCCGGCCGACATCGCCCAAGGGCTCATCGACAGGCGGGCCCCCGGGCTGTTCACGATCCGCGAGAGCAACAGGATGTACCCCCACGGCGAGCTCGCCTCGCACGTGATAGGATTTTGCGACATAGACGACTACGGGCTGAGCGGCGTGGAGCGGGAGTGGAACAAAGTCCTGTACTCCCCGCCACAGACGAGGCTCTTCGTCAGGGATGCCAAGGGGAGCCTGCTCGACCTCATAGGGAGCAACGCGGGCGCGCTTCAGGTAGGAGCGGGATCGATAAAGCTGACGCTCGACTCTAAGATCCAGCAGGTCATGGAGTGGAAGCTGAAGGAGGGTGCGGTCGCCACCGGCTCGAAGTGGGGCGTGGGGATATGCGTGAACCCGAGGACCGGAGAGATACTGGCGATGGCGAGCTACCCGTGGATCGACCTGAACGACCGCAAGAGCTTCTCCAACAAGGAGATGCTGAGAAACAGCGCGATAGGCAGGGTGTATGAGCCGGGATCGACGTTCAAGCCCATAATGATCGGCATAGCGAGGGAGATGGGCCTGGCCTCCTACGGGGAGAAATTTTACTGCAGGGGACGGGTCTCCATCGCCGACGGCATCATAAGGGACGTGAGCTCCCACGGCGAGCTCGACCTGGCGGGCCTGCTCATAAAGTCCTGCAACACGGGGATGGCCGCGATAGGACAGAGGATGAGCCCCCACAAGACATACGGAATGCTCCGGCAATTCGGCTTCGGGCAGAGGTCCGACGTCGAGATAGCCGGCGAGGAGGAGGGCCTGCTCCGCTCGCCCGAGGAGTGGCTGGGCATGACCAAGGCGAACGTCGCGATCGGCCAGGGACTGGCTGTGACGCCGCTTCAGCTCGTAATGGCCATGAGCTCCATAGCGAACGGCGGGGAGCTGCTGAAGCCATACATCATTGCGGAGGTTAGAAACGCCACGGGGCGGGTGATACATCAGGGGAGAAGGCGCGTGCGGAACGCCGTGCTGAGCCCCGGCACCTGCGAGTGGATCAGGACGGCCCTGAACAGGACCGTCGAGATCGGGACGGGAAAGGGCGCCAGGGTCGAGGGCGTCAGGCTGGCGGGAAAGACTGGGACGGCGCAGGTGGCGACGCTGGGGGAGTATAAGAAGGGGCGGTACGCGAGCTCGTTCATAGGCTTCTGGCCGCACGAGGACCCCGAATACGCGATGCTCATAGTCCTAGGAGAGCCGAGCGGCGCGAAGTATTACGGGGGCGAGATCGCGGCCCCGGTCTTCAAGGCCATATTAGAGGAGATGTCCCAGCTCAAGGTAATTGCGAAGGCGGACGCCTCCAATCCCAGGAATCTGCGGCCGGGCGGTCATCGGGAGGGGTCGGAGTGAAGCTGGACGAGCTTTTTATCAAGATGCGGGAGCTGTGCGGCGGAGCGAATCCGGTCCGTATGGCGGGACGGCCCGACCCGATGCCGGACGTCCTGGCGCTGCGGTACGACAGCAGGAAGGTTACTCCCGGCTCGGGTATCATCTACGCCTGCGTCAGGGGGGAGAGGGTTGACGGACACAATTTCGCGGCAGACGCCGCCCGTTCCGGCGCCGTTGCCCTCCTGTGCGATCACCCTCTGCCGCTGGACGCGCCCCAGATAATAGCGGAGAACGTCAGGTTTGCGATGGGAGAGGTCTCGGCAGTCCTGCGCGGAAACCCATCCGAAAAACTCAGGATGATCGGCGTGACCGGCACGAACGGAAAGACTACGACGGCTTATATAACGAGGTCGATCATGAGGGCGGGCGGCATCGCGACCGGGATGATAGGGACGGTGGTCTACGACGACTGCGTCTTTGAGGTTCCGGCGGACAGGACCACGCCTGAGGGACCCGACATACAGGATATGCTTGCGCGCATGGCGGAAGCCGGCGCCGAGTGCTGCGTAATGGAGGCATCCTCGCACGGGCTGGAGCAGGGGAGGCTCGCCGGCTGCAAGTTCGACGCGGTCGGGTTCGGCAACCTCACGCCTGAGCACCTCGAGTTCCACGGCAGCATGGAGAAGTATTTCGCGGCAAAGCGCAGGCTGTTCGCCGAATATACGAAGGCGGGCTGGACCGGCTCGGCCAACGCCGATGACGAGTACGGTCGTCTGCTCCTCGGGGAGTTCCCGGGGCAGGTCCGGCCGTTTACCGCCGATGCCGCGCCGGAATTTCCGGGGGCGTACGCCGCGAGCGGCGTGTCGTCTTCGGCGGAGGGGATGACGTTCGAGCTCGCATTTCCGGACGGTGAATCCTGCCGGATCGAGTCGCCCCTGATAGGCGGATACAACGTGTCTAACATCCTCGAGGCTGCGGCCCTTGCGGACTCGCTCGGCGTGAGCCGCGAATCCATTATCCGCGGCGTGTCGCGCTGCCCGCAGGTCCCAGGCAGGCTCGAACGCTACACCCTCGGAAACGGGGTTAGGGTCTTTGTGGACTTTGCCCACAGCTCGGACGGGATGGAGAAGATGCTCTCGGCCCTGTATCCTTTAAAGGAGAGGGACCTCTGCGTCCTGTGGGGCGCGGGGGGTGAGAGGACTCCTCTCAAACGCCCGGCGGTGGGGAGCATCATGGCGAAGTACGCGGATTACATAATTATATCGACGGACAACCCGAGGAGCGAGTCCCCCGAGGCGATAGCCCGCGACGTCGAGTCGGGCGTGATATCGGGCGGGGGCGAATCGAGGTACGGAATAATTCTGGACAGAAAAGAGGCCATATACAGGGCGCTCGACGGCGCCTCCCCCGGCGACATCGTAGTGATCGCCGGCAAGGGGCCGGAGAGTTACATAGATTACGGGACCCACAGGATGCCGTTCAGCGACAGCGGCACGGTCCTCGAATGGGCCGCGGAGCGCGGCGTTGGGATGAGGGATTCGTGATGTCTGAGGCAGCGCGCGCCCGAAAGTTCTTCACGATAGGGGAGGCGGCGGGAGCGATGGGAAGCGTGTGCCGCCCCGAGAGCAGGGGAGGCGATCCCATGCCCCAGAGCTTCAGGGCGGACAGCCGCGAGGTGGAAAGGGGCGGCGTCTTCATAGCCATGCGGGGAGAGCGCACCGACGGGCACGAATATATAGAGGACGCGGTGAGGCGGGGCGCATCCGTCGTGATACTGGAGGAGGGCTGGTTCGGGCGGAACGCGGAGGGCCTGAAAGATCTCGGCGCGGCCGTCATTCCCGTCGAGGACCCGGAGCGGAGCGTGGCCCTCCTGGCGGAGCGCTGGCTCGGGATGGTCTCGCCGAAGGTGGTGGGGATCACCGGCAGCGTCGGGAAGACGACGACGAGGGAGCTGCTCCACGGCGCGATAAAAGATCACATGCGCGCTCACTCGGCGGTGAAGAGCTACAACACGAT
>JAISRP010000027.1 GCA_031273585.1 Synergistaceae bacterium | reverse complement strand
TTGAAGACCCGCCTCATCTCCGGTTCCTCGACGCCTGCCGACTGTATGAGCCTGAAGATCCCAGGGCGCTTCCACGAGTCATAATCTATGGCTGAGACGAGCCCGCCCGGCATGACCCTGTTTATGTTGGCCTCGAGCCCTCCGCCGGTTATGTGGGCCATACCCTTCACCATGGCGGAGCCGAGGGCGGCCAGAGCCTGCCTGGCGTACAGCCTCGTGGGGCGCATGAGCGCCTGCCCCAGCGTCTCCCCGCCCGGGGCGTCCAGCATATCGGGGCTGGAGTCGAGAGGTATCCGCAAGCCGTCCTCCACCAGCGCGCGCCTGACGAGGCTGAACCCGTTGCTGTGCACGCCAGAGCTGGGGAGCCCGACTATCAGATCGCCCTCTATTATCCTCGACCCGTCCACGATGTCGTCGTCGTCGACCATGCCGACCGCGAAGCCGGCCAGGTCGAAGCCGTCCTCTGGATATATCCCTGGCATCTCCGCAGTCTCGCCCCCCAGGAGCGCACAGCCGGATTCTGCGCAGGCGTCCAGGATTCCGTCCATGACGGACTCCATCAGGTTCGTGTCCAGCCTGCCGCAGGCCATGTAGTCGAGGAAGAACAGAGGGCTCGCCCCGCAGGTGACGAGGTCGTTGACGCTCATCGCGACCAGGTCCTGGCCGAGGCCGCGCACGACGCCTGTCGCCCTGCCGAGCGCCAGTTTCGTGCCGACGCCGTCACAGCAGGCCGCGAGCGATCTGCCGTTTCCGATGCTGTACAGGCCGCTGAAGCCCCCTATGGGGCCCGAGGAGCGGATGGAGCAACCCCTTTTGGCTATCAGCCTCTTGACGACCTGTACCCAGGCGTCACCGCCCTCTATGTCGACTCCGGCGCTCCTGTAGTCCATGACGGCCCTACTTTTTTCTCTCCGACAGGCGGCGCCAGATCTCCTCGTATGCCCCGAGTACGTCCCCCAGGTCCTTGCGGAAGCGGTCCTTGTCGAGCCTGTCCCCGGTCGAGGAGTCCCAGAACCTGCACGTGTCCGGGGATATCTCATCCGACAGCAGGAGGTTTCCGGCGGCGTCCCTGCCGAACTCCAGCTTGAAGTCGACCAGCACGATCCCGAGGGAGGAGAAGAGATTCCTCAGCAGGTCGTTGACCCGCAGCGTGATGCGCTTTATCTGAAACAGGTCCTCCTCGGTTGCCCAGCCGAACAGCAGCGCGTGATCCTCCGTGACGATCGGGTCCCCAAGGGCGTCATCCTTATAGTAGAACTCGAGAAGGGGGCGCTGGAGGTGCAGCCCCTCCTGCACGCCCAGTCGCTTGCAGAGCGAGCCGGTGGTGATGTTCCGCATCACGACCTCGAGCGGAAATATCTTAACCTTGACGGCAAGCTGACGATTTTCGTCTATTCGTTCGATGTAGTGGAGAGGAACGTCGTTGTCCGCTAAGTACTCGAAAATATTGGAGCTGATGAGGTTGTTAAGCCTGCCCTTGCCCGACATCTCGGCGCGCTTCTCCCCGTTGAACGCCGTGAAGCTGTCCTTGTACTCGATTATGGTCCGTTCCGGGTTGTCGGTGTTGTATAGCCTCTTCGCCTTGCCCTCGTAGATCATCTCTCCCTGAGTCAAACCGCTTGAATCCGTAGAACTGGTCAAGAAAATCGCCCCTTCTGATCTCTCATATATATTGACTAATATACACTATTAAAAAATAATGTCAATAATTTTTCAGGAACAACGTTTCACGCGCATTATACCATAGCTTGAGGCAAAACTACGCAAAGTCAGGGCGTCGGTTGTGGATTGGAGCCCTGCCAGGCTGCTTGCGGAAGTCCTGCCGCGCGTGACGAGCGAGCTTCATTAATCCTGATCCGGTTTGCGACCGCTCATCTGTAATATCCTGTGTGCCTGCTGGAATTTCTGATATACTGGAGTCAGTAAGGAATACAATGATATTGAGGAGGCGCTGCTGCATGAGCATGGAGCTCGCTAAAATTACCTCTAAGGGGCAGATAACCCTGCCGATAGGAATACGCAGAAAACTGTGCCTGAAGGACGGCGATAAGGTCGCGTTTATTGAGATGGACGATCAGATTGTGATCGCCAATCCTACATCCATCGCAATTAAAAATGTACAGGAGGCGTTTGAGGGAGAAGCCGAACGCCTGGGTTTGAGGGACGAGGATGATGTCGTCGCCCTCGTAAAAGAGGTCAGGAGAAATCGAAAGACGAGACAAAGTGCGGATCGCGCTTGATACGAATGTTTATGTTTCCGTCTTTGTATTCCAAAGTAGACGTCTCGGCCAAATGCTGAATTTCATCGGACTGAACCACCAGATAGTAAAGTATTGCCGGATTCTCTGGATTTTGAGATACGCGACAGGGACGATGCCGACGTTTTGTATTCGGCTATTATGAGCGGCGCCGATATATTGATTACAGGAGACAAGGATTTTTTCGACATTGCCGCGGGGACGCTGGAAAGGCCGGAAATAATGACGCCGGCTCAGTTTGTGGATAGATACATGAAATAAGCGCCGCGTTTTGTTTTTTTGGCGTGTGAACTCATGAAACTAGACATTAGAGTCTGTTATAGCAATTTAACATTAGAAGCCTAAAGGGTAAAGATTGAAAACCTTTGCTGTCACCGCAACCGCCATCGGCAAAATTCCACGCGGTTTATTCAATCGGCTATATCAAAAAAAACATATAAGCTGCCAGATCCTACATTCCTTTCATTGATTTGCAACACATTTCCTAGTCGCTGTGGACAAGCACCTCGTCGCCGAGGGGAAGCGAGAGCTCCTGCCCTATCTTCAGCCTGTTCGGATTGTCCAGGTTGTTCTCCTTGGCGAGCAGCGTCCACGATGCGCCCTGGCC
>JAISRP010000254.1 GCA_031273585.1 Synergistaceae bacterium | reverse complement strand
GCGCCCAAACCCGCGACGCTCGTCAGGGCCGCCGACGTTGCCACCGCTCCAACAGCGGTGTGTCCGCCCATAAACCACACCGATGCTTTGGCAAAAAAGCCTGCGCTCCCTGCCGTGAGGTACGCGCTCCACGCGGAAGCGGCGGTCGCGACGGCTCCGACCGTGGTGGCTCCTATCACCAGCTTCCCGGTTTTGTCCACCGTTTTCGTTATGAAATCGGACACGTCAGAGCTGTCCACGGTTTTGTTCGTTCGATTATGCACGCATGTTATCAGGTCTTCGTTGAATTGCTCCCATTCCCTGTTGAACCATTCGTCGAGTTCTTCGATATGGGGCATTATTTTATCTGAAACGGCCTTGCTAACATCCATCTGAAGCCGCTTTTTACGCTTCAGAAGCTCAGAGAGGTTCGCCGTCTTGAATTTTTCCCTCAAAATACCCTCAACTTCACCGGCAATCTGACCTTCTTTTCCTCTGAACGCGAGAAGCCGCTTCCCCCATTTCCCCGATAATTCTTTACTCTTCTCGTTGAAATTATCCTCCAAAGCCTCTTTCTGTTCAGAGAGGCGTTTCAAATTCCGCTCCAATTCCTCCGTAGAGGTTTTGCTGTCGGCCAGTCCCTTTTCCAGACGGTCGATTCGCCCTGAAATGACGCTTTCCAGAGTTACGCAAAGGTCGTTCAGGTGAACGCGCCTTATGACCGCCAGGTTCGAGTGTTTTTGGATCAAAGATTCCACGGCCTGTTCCAGGGTTTTGAAGCCCCACTCCTTCGCGGCGCGATCCGCCTCTGCAGGGCCTCCCGTTTTGCGCGCCTCGATGACCTTCAAAGCGGCGGTGAAGTAAACCCTCTCGCAGGGGATTCCCGTATCCACAAGCTGAGAGCGCACGAATTTCTCGACGTCAACCCGGTCTTTGTCCGATTCGATAGTGTCGCTCTTCGTCACGACGGTCAAGATACGCTTTTTATCGGCATCTCTCAACTCGCTCAGGAATTTCCTCTCCTCAGCCTCGACGGGCAGGTCGGAGGTCAAGACGAGAATGATCGCGTCCGCGTTGGGGATGAACTCGTCGGAGAGGATGTCGTGTTCTTTATGTATCGAACCACGCCCAGGCGTGTCTACTATGGCGACGTTCGGCGGGATCAGCGGAAAGTTGCCGTACACGTCGATGAACTTCACCGATTTCTCGTTTTCTTTGTTGTACTTGTCGTGTACGTAATCCGCGAGCTCGCCGTGGGAGATTTCCCGCTCGCTCTCGTCCATGAAATGAACCACGGCGGCTTCTCTGTTGTCAGGATGGCGGGAAAAATCGAGGTAACGGACGATGGCAGCCGTGCAGACTTTCCAGTCCGCCGGCGCCAGCAGGGAATTTTCCCGGCCCAAAAGGGCGTTCAGCAGCGTCGATTTTCCGCGCTTCATAAATCCGACGACTGCTATTTGATAGAGGTCCTCTTTCAATTTACTCGCTTTAGCCTCCAGTAACTCGGCTTCCTTCCATTCTCCCTGTCCTTTGGCGAAGGACGCGCAATCCTCCGCCAACGCCGCGGCTTTTTCGTCGACTTCTCGAATCGAGTTCAGCACTTGTCCGCTCCCTCCATCCTTTCTCTGTACTCGTCGATCTTCTCCTTCGGCAGGGCCAACTGGCCGATGCCGTCAAGCAGGGCAATCGACTCCTTCACGTTGTTCGAGGCTGGAGAGCCCTCGAAGGCTTTTTTGACTTCCTCTTTGAAAAAATCGAAAAACTCCCTGATTTTTCCGCAAACGGAGTCGTCGTACTCCGGCCACGCCTGCAGGAGCTTTTCTTTCAGTTGATTGCGCATGGAGGCGCTGCGAAAGTGTTCCAACACGGCGCTGATCGCTCCTTCGATCAAGGGTCCAGCGAAATACGCGAAGGTGAGAGCTTTTACCCCCGCCAGAAGGCCGGAGTTGATGGAGAACAGCACCCATCCGGGTACGATCAGCCGGGACGGAACATCGAGCAAAGCGTTGTTTTTGATGACGCCAGTATCCACTCTATCGACGAAAATCGACGTGTAAACGTCCAAATCTTTTTGCAGCGCCTCTTGGAGTTCAGCCGCGGCCTGTTCCATCTCTTGGCTGAGAAATTTAAAAGTTTTTTCCTGGACGAGGTTCGCTATCAAGTCTCCGTGCTTCAAATCGTCGGCGGTCGCTTTGTCGATTTTCCGATCGATGTCGCCGCGCATACTGTCGAGACAGGATTTCCAGTTGAGCCGCACCGACTCTTCTTTGTAGTTAATTTTGCGAAGCGCTTTGTCCAGATTTTCTTCAAGCTGTCGATTTGCCTCGGCAAGCCGGGCGCGTTGCTGTTTTCTGGCTTCTTCAGACTGCCGCGAATAATTCTCCAGCGCGGCGCGGGTCGTCTCGAAAAATTCGTCCACCTTCTTCTCGACGGCCGCTTCCCGAACCTTTATCACGCCATTCGCGATAAAATCCTCCAAGGAACTGATAAAGGGCTTCAGCGTGTCGGGTTCGCGCGCCGAGACCGTGTAAAAATTCGCTGTGATTCCGAGATCGCTTAGCACCTTCACCTGTTCCTTCTGGAAATCGCCCCGCTCCTCGGGCGGAATTTCATCGACCTTGTTGAACAGCACGAACAGATTGCGGGTTTTTTCTATTCTGACCAGATAGGACAGAAAATCCTTCTGCTGCTGCCCCAGCGGGTAGATGTCAGAGACAAAGACAATCGCGTCCGCGCTGTCGATGGCATCCCGCGTAATGGCGACCCTTTCCTTGTCGGGGTCTTCCAGTCCCGGAGTGTCGATAATTGCCACGCCGGAGCACAGCAACGGATGATCCAGCGAGACGAAAATGTTTTCAGCGTCGAGAGTGTTATTCGTCAGGTCTTCGGGGGCAAGACACCGGATTTGCCCGTCTTTCGTCTCGCAAAAGATGGAGTCGCCTTTCCCGCCCACGATCCAGGTGGGAATTTTCGTCGTGGGCAATAGTCCCACAGGTAGGATGTCCTTCCCGAAGATCGCGTTTAGGAGGCTCGATTTGCCAGTGTTGAACCTTCCCACAACCTGAATGCGGTAAAGATACCGCGTCGCTTCGGACACGATATTATCGAAGGACGCCGCGAGCTGCGCCGCCTTTACGCCTTCGGCGATTTCACGGCAAATGTTCAGTTTATAACCAACCCTCGCCGGCAGGGTGGAGAGATCGTCGAAGCCGGCCCCGTCCGGCCGGCAGCGTTCCGCTATGTCGCCAAACCCCTCCCGCATAGCGCCGCGTATTTTTTGCGCGGTTTTCAGAGTTCCTCCCGCAATTTTCAGTGCTATTTCCGCATTCGCTATATCCATCATTCATCCCTCTCGTCTTCATATTGAGTCATGATCTTCATTATAGTAGATTTATACAGGCAACCGCCTGCCCCCTGCATTACTCGCTCAACAAAGGCCCTCTTTTTCAGTTCATGGTCTAAATAAACAATCGAACCAGTCCCCAGCACAACGCCACCAACAAAAATTCCCAACCGAACATATCCACGGCCGCTATCGTTGTAATGAGCATCACGATCACAAGTAGTATAGCTAGGAATTTTAGCATACGACTTGTCCTCCTATATTGAATTTTATTTCAAGCTTACTTGTCGGCTATTTTGATCCTACGCCGCAATTAATCTTCATCTATTATGTACTATGTTTTTTTCGCGGGAGTGTTTTTCTTGTGATTCTCTTATATGACTATCAGGTTAGATCATTTTTGCTATGCGTTCAAGAAACGCTACGGCGTTTCGCCAAACCAGTACCGCAGAAGCGGAGGGCGAGCTCGCGACATCCGCTGTCCGTAACCGTCAGACGATCGCATCTGCCAGGGCGCGCACGACATACTGCTGCTGCTGCAGTTACCCCTCCGACAGCTCGGCCTCCAGGCGCTTGATTATAGAGTCGTACTCCAGGTTCTCCAACTGTTCCCGCAGCCACGTCACCAGCTTTGCGCCGGAGTCGTACTCGTACAGCTCCAGCTCCGACAGGGCGTCCTCCATCGCTACTACGTCATATCCCCTGCAGGCCGCTAAGATCGCCTCCAGGGCGTTCCTGTCCGGGGCATCCCTCCGGATTTTTTCGCGGGCGTCCTCCACGGACCGGAGCAGCGACGTCAGGCTCGCTAGCAGGTTCTCCGCCGCGCTTATGAAGGCGTCGTTCTTCGTCCTGACCGACTGGATATCTCCGGCCTTTGCCGCCGCCTCCAACTCCTCCGCCCTCTTTCCCAGGTCGTTCGCGCCGATGCTGTAGCTGCTTCCCTTTATGCCGTGGACTGCTATGGCGTACTCCCTCATTCCGGTCTCCATCGGCGCCCGCAGGAGGTCCAAGATGGCGGGCGTGTGCGTCGCGAATGACTGGATCACGTCCAGCAGGGCCTTGGCGTTTCCCGCGAACCGCTCTATCGCGTTCTCCACGTCCAGCCCCTCTATGTGTATCCAACCCGGTATGTCGGGACACTCGAGCTCGGTTCCGTCCTTGGCCCAGTCTCCCTTGTAATGCCGCAGGTCCTCCGGGGTCCACCTCTCGATGAGCTCGTTCAGCTTTTTTATGTCGATTGGCTTCGAGAGGAAGTCGTTGAACCCGTGCTCTAGGAACATCTCCCGCATCCCCGAGACGGCGTTTGCCGTCAGCGCTATGACTGGCAGCGTCTGGAATCTCTCGCCCTCGGTCGCCCGTATGGCGGCGGTCGCGGCTATGCCGTCCATGTCGGGCATCATGTGGTCCATGAGCACGATGTCGTACTCGTGCTCGCGCACGAGCGCCACGGCCTCCAGGCCCCCGTCGCAGGTGCTGATGTTCATGGCGTACGGCGCAAGCAGCCCCTCCGCCACCTTCAGGTTTGTCCTCACGTCGTCCACGATCAGCACGCGAAAGTTCGGGGCTGTGAAGCGGACCCTCCCCCTCTCCTTGCGAGGGGCTATTTTTTTGCCGACGTCCCCCAGCAGCGGGCCGTCCCTGAACGCCTGGACGAGGCTCGCCGTGAAGGTAGAGCCCTTGCCGTACTCGCTCGTCACCGTCACGTCCCCGCCCATCGCGCGGCAAAGGCTTCTCGTGATCGACAGCCCAAGCCCCGTGCCCTCGATCTTCTTGTTGTGTTCGTGGTCTATTCGCACGAAGTCGCCGAACAGCCCGTCGATGTCCCCAGGCATTATGCCTATGCCGCTGTCCGAGATCGAAAACGAGAGGATCACCGTATCCTCGGAGATTCGCGAGCACGCGGCCTTGAATTTGATAAAGCCCTCGTGCGTGTACTTCACCGCATTGCTCAGGAGGTTCAGCATAATCTGGCGGACGCGGACCTCGTCGCCGATCATGGCGTTCGGAATCGAGGGGTCGAGCTCCGTGAGGAAACGGACCGGCTTTTCCCCCAGGCGCACCCGAATGATCGTGAGTACGTCATTCAGGAGGGATACCATCTCGTAGTATGACGGGGTGATCTCCATGCTCCCGGATTCGATCTTCGAGAAGTCGAGGATTTCGTTGATGATGGACATGAGGTTCTCCCCGGCCTGCCTGATGCTGGTAATGTAGTCGTGCGCGGTGGGCGAGACGGTCTCCCTGAGCGCGAGCTCGCTCAGACCTATGATCGCGTTCATCGGCGTGCGAATCTCGTGGCTCATCCTCGCCAGAAACGACGACTTGGCCTTGTTCGCCAGCTCGGCCTCCTCCTTGGCTCGCAGGACGTCCGTCATGTCGAGGAACATCACTATCACCCCGTTGGGCTCCCCGCTCTCCTCGAACATCGGGGTGATGTGAATGGTGTAGCGGCGAGGGTCCCCCGTAAACCCGATGTCGATCGTCTCCTCCATGACCCTGGCGCTCCGGTTCCCGAGGACGCCGCAGACCGCGGAGAATATCAGGTCCGTGGCGCGGGCGTCGGCCAGGTGGCTGAACACGTCGTAAAAACCACGTTCGTTGATGAGCCCAAACTCGTGGATGCGCGCGCGCCGCAGGAACGCGTCGGTACAGTAGACGAACCTCTTCTCCTCGTCGAGGAGCAGTATTATGTTCTGAATGTTCTCGAGCAGCAGAGCCAGGTATTTCTCCTGCTTGGGCTTCTCGGCGGACGGCGGCCCGCCAGCCTCTCCCTCAGGGAGCCCGCAAGACGCCCTCATCATCTCGTATTTTCTCCCGAGGTCGCGATGCTCGGCCTCCAACCGGGCGAGTCTTGCGGAGAGCGATTCATCTGTTCCCATATAAAGCATTCCTCCTGGATAATCCCCTGTCCCACTCCGCTGCCCCAGTATATGACGCACTTGGCGCGGAATGACGAGACACCGATCTTGCCTCACATTATACACGCTAACAGAACCTCCACTGGTTTCTCTTCGCCCAAGACGTTCACGCTCACGGTAGTCGACAGCACGGTACCGCCTCAGCCGCCGACCGAGCCTGTTACGCCTGGACGATCGCGTCTGCGCCCCCGACGCAAATCACCCTGAGCTTCACGAAGAACGGAGTTGCAGATGGCAGGAGGCCAGAGGGGAGCCTCCTGAGAAGCCGACGGTATTCCAGACAACGTGCAAAATTAAGGACCACTCCCACCATCGCGAGCGGTCCCCTCCTTCCGCGAGGGAGGTGAGGACTCAAACCGCGCGCAGGGCCCATTTCAGCTCCGTGCCGCCTTATCCACGGGATCTGGCGCTCCCGTTACAAATCGGGGGCGTTTGCAGTTATAATATATGCAGGTTGAATGACGCAGGGGCGGGAGGCTTTTTTAAGGTGTCTTTGAAAACATCGAACGGACTGTTGCATATTATCAGCCACACGGATCTTGACGGGGTGGCTGCGGCTGCTCTTGCGTGGCACGTTCATCATGACTGTGGGGACCCGATCAGGGTGTCGCTCACCGGGTACGGCGAGGTTGACAACCTCATACTGGAGACTCGCAGGAGCGGGACGCGAATGATAGCTCTCGACCTCTCGCCTCAGTTTCAGGCGACCGTGGACGAGATAGACGCATCGTTTTCCCCCGAGGCGCCGCCGTTTCTCTTCGATCATCACGCCAGCACTTTTGAAAAATTTTCCAACAGGCCGTGGATAGTCGTGGACATGAGCTGCTGCGGGGCGTTGGTCTACTGGAACTGGCTGCACGCCGGCAACGCTGACGAATCGGCGCTGCGCCGGGCTGGGGCGTTGAAGGAGATAGTCAGGATAGCGAACGACAGGGACCTCTGGATAAACGAGGATCCAGACGGCAGGCTGTGGCAGGCCATGGTGACGCTGTGCGGGGAGTGGGGGGCCTTTGCGCGCCTCGTGGCGAACCCGGACGCGGCCTTCACCGAATCGGAGCGCGGAGCGGTCGCGGATTTCGTCTCACGTCAGGAGGAGCGGTTCGGCAGGGCGAGCGAACATCTCGTCAAGAGCCGCATCGGAGGACCGGGCGAGCAGGGCGAGATGGCCTTCCTTGGCGACGGATACCTCGAGTTCGGCGACACGTCGGACTTCTGCGGCATGATACTGGACAGGCCGAAGGAGGGACGCACCGCGCCGGTCTTGGTCGCGCTCGCCTACAAAAAGCCCGGCGGCAACTGGGCCGTCTCCCTTCGCAGCCGCGGGGGGCTCGCCGGAAGGGTCGTCTCCCTGCTGAAGGACGGGCGGCGCATCCGCGGCGGCGGGCACGGCGACGCCGCAGCCCTGTACTTCCCGCCCAACTACAACGAGGGCGGCATAAAGGACAGCATACAGGCGGCGCTGGCCGCCCAAAAGGAGAGCTCGTCGGGGATGGGGGTCACGCTTGGCGATCTGCTGAAGGGCTCCTCCTGATGCCGCAAGGGGGAATAAGGCTCGCGGTCTTCCACGCCTCGGTCGGCACCGGACATACCGCGGCGGCCATGGCCATACGCGAGTGGTGCCTTGCCCTATACCCGGAATCCGAGGTCATGTTCCGGGACCTCATGAATTACGCGCCGCGATGGCTCGATGGTTGCGTCACGTCCTCGTACCTGTTTCTGGCCCGCAGGCACCCCTGGATGTGGGAGAGGCTCTACAGGGACACGGACGTGCGCTCCGGCCTCGTGTCGGGCTTCTGGAACGGGCTCGGGAGGGGCATAAGCAGGGCGTTTCTCGGAAAACTTCATCACGAGGTCAGGGAGTTTCGCCCCGACGCCGTGATAACCACTCACTTCTTCGGCATGTCGGCCCTGCTCGACACGTGGGAGCACTCCGTCCCCATATACTACGCCGGGACCGACTACGCCACCCACCTGCTTCAGCGCGACCCGAGGTTCGACGGCTGGTTCGTGGGCAGCGAGGAGGCCGCCCGCCAGTACCGGGCCGACAGCATACCGGCATCCGAGGTCACTGTGAAAAATTTCGGCATACCGGTCGCCAAAGTCTACTCGCGTCCGCCGGACAGGGAGGCGTCTCGCCACGCGCTTGAGGTCGGCAATGGCACGGTGATGGTGACCATAACCGGAGGGGGCATAGGCGCTGGGGCCCTGGGCGTCGTCGCGGACTCGATGTTGGATCATACGGAGTGGCGCGTCGAGGTCCTGTGCGGGGACAATACGAGGGCGTACGAGACGATGCGGGACAAGTACTTCCCCTTCAAACACATGAACGTGCGGGGTTACGTCAAGGATATGCAGAACTATTACGCCGCGAGCGACGTGGTCGTGATGAAACCGGGCGGGCTCACCGCGGCCGAGGCCGCGTCCTGCGGGGCGGTCATGCTGCTGCTCGACCCTCTGCCAGGCGTCGAACGGTATAACTGCGACTACCTCCTGGAGCAGGGGGCCGCCCGCAAGATTTACGAAAACCGGCGTGCCGGGGAGCAGATAGGTGATATACTGAAATCCCCGTCCGAGCTGCGGCGGCTGAGGCTGCGGGCCCGCACGGTCGGCAGGCCGTTTGCGGCGAGGGACATAGTCAGGTTCGTGGCGGAGTCGGTCGGGCATGAGGGAGGCGCGTCCATTGGAGCGGAGGATATCTGAGGCAAAGCGCAAATTTCTGTCCGGCGAGTCTAGGAAGTGGGTCGAGCTTGGGCTGATCACCGAGGGACAGAGGGGCGGAATCCTGGAGAGCTACACAGTATCGAACAGTCTTCCGGCCGCCGTCCTGACGCTCGGCGTGTCGATGATAGGCGTAGGAATCCTGAGCTTCATAGCGGCAAACTGGCAGGCCCTGCCGATTTGGACGAGGGTCGCCGTTATAATCGGCGCCTATCTGGCGAGCGTCGTCTCGGCGTATCTCATGGAGACGAGGGGG
>JAISRP010000244.1 GCA_031273585.1 Synergistaceae bacterium | reverse complement strand
CGGGTCGCGCGCGACGATATGATGCCGCGCATGAGGGCGTATCTGACGAGGGCCGGCTACGCCTCCCTCGTGTCCGACGTGTCGCCTGATATTCTGGAGATAGCCAGGGAGGTATACGTCGAGGCGATGAACGCGGCCGAGCCTGTTGCGGAGGTCGCCGAATACGGGGGCGGAGAGGTCCCGCCGGAGTTGCTGCCGGATGAGCTCGCGGGCTGCGCCGG
Source organism: Synergistaceae bacterium (assembly GCA_031273585.1). Taxonomy (GTDB): domain Bacteria; phylum Synergistota; class Synergistia; order Synergistales; family Synergistaceae; genus JAIRWR01. Next base: position 4,134 of record JAISRP010000244.1, on the reverse strand, counting down.
GTACAGCGTAATGCTGTTCTCGCTGGGGCGCGCGATCGACGACATGACTGAGCGGTACTTCGCCTGCGGCGAGCCGTTGCGCGCGCTCCTCGCGGACTCCTGGGGCTCGGAATCCGTCGAGGCCCTTGCGTGCAACGTGGACGGCAGATTGAGGAGCGCGCGCGGCGATGGCACCATGAGGTTCGCTCCGGGTTACTCCGGCTTCGACATCCGGAGGAACGCGGAGTGGCTGTCGCTCATTATGGAGCGGAGCGCTGGTGAGATATGCGCATCGGTCGACCGTGATACCGGAATAATCACGCCGAGGAAGAGCATCATCTGCATGATAGGATGGAAAAAATAAACCGGGCGGGGGCTGCGATGAGAATAGACAGATTGCTGGAGGAAAAACAGACTCTTTCATTTGAAGTGTTTCCACCGAAGCCCGAGATGGACGTCGATCTCGCTGGGATTCGGCGGACGCTCTCGAATCTGAAGGCGGCAAATCCGGACTTCGTCTCCGTGACTTACGGGGCCGGGGGAAACAACAGGCCGCGCGCGATAGACATAGCGGATATGGCGATCTCGCTCGGGATGACCCCCCTGTCGCACCTGACGGCGGTCGGCTACGCGAAGGAGGAGGTCTCCGCGGTGATCGGGGCGCTGACCGACACTGGGGTGGAGAACATCCTGGCGCTTCGCGGCGACAAGCCCCTGGACTCGGACGAACGGGACTGCTGGAGGGGATTTCGCAGGGCGAGCGAGCTGGCGGGCTTCGTGCGATACAGCGGCGACTTCTGCATAGGCGGCGCGGCATACCCGGAGGGACATCAGGAGAGCGTCTCCCCGGAGGAGGACATCGAATTTATGATGGAGAAGGTCCGCATGGGGGTGTCGTTCTTCATCACCCAGCTCTTCTTCGACAACGCGGCGTTCGCGGAATTTGCCGGCAGATGTCTGGCCTCCGGCTTGCGGACGCCCGTTATTGCCGGCATAATGCCTGTCCTCAGGGCGGGGCAGATACGCAGGATAATAGAGATATCAGGCTGCGGGGTGCCGGATGCGCTCGACGCCCTCCTGGACCGTTACGCGGACGACGACGATTCCATGAGGGATGCCGGCATGGACTACGCGGCGGGTCAGATCTCGGACCTGTGGAAAAACGGGGTCGCGGGCATTCACATATACACGATGAACAAGTCTGCGGAGGTGCTGGAGATACTGAGACGCAGCGACATAGGCAGGGGGGCTGTGCCAGATGATCACAAGGGATGAATTCCGGCGCATGGCGTCGGCGCGGACCCTGGTCCTGGATGGCGCCTACGGCACCGGTTTTTTTGAGATGGGGCTCGGGGGCGTCCCGTCCGAACTCCTCAACCTCGAACACCCGGACAGGGTGGAGGGGCTGCACAGGGCCTACGTCGAGGCGGGCTGCGACATACTACTCACGAACACGTTCGGCGGGAATCGCTTCAAGCTGGAGGAGAACTCGCTAGACGACAGGATCGGCGAGATTCACGAGGCTGCTGTCAGCATAGCCCGCAGGGCGGCATCCGCCGCGCCGGAGCGCAGGATCCTGATCTTCGGGGACGTATCCTCCACCGGCAGGCTGCCGCGTCCGAGCGGCGACGGCAGTTTCGAGGACTGCCGCAGGGTTTACGCGGAGCAGGCCTCCCTCCTGCTTGAAGCCGGCTGTGACGGGCTGATAGTCGAGACCATGACGGACATAAAGGAGCTCAAGTCCGCACTCGTGGCAATAAGGGAGGTGTCGCGCGAGGTCCCCCTCATAGCCCAGATGTCCTTCGACTCGTCCGGGACGACGCTCACCGGAGCGTCGGTCGAGGTGTTCGCGGCGGTGGCCAACGACCTGGACGTGGACGCGCTCGGGATGAACTGCCTCGTCGGGCCCGCGGAGACGCTGCAGAACTTGAGGCGGCTGTCCGGCCTGACGAACTGCCTCCTGTCGGTCGAGCCCAACGCGGGCGACCCGCACTTCGACGGACAGAACACCCTGTACATGACCGACGCCGCCACATTTTCCCTCTACGTGGAGGAATTCGTCGAATGCGGCGCATCCCTGGTCGGGGGGTGCTGCGGGACTACTCCTGATCACATAAGGGCCGTGGCCGCCATGCTGAAGGGGGTGGCCCCGGCGGCGCTCAGGCGGCGAGAGATCACTCTCCCCCCGGCGCTCGCCTCCAGGACCTCCGTCCACGACCTCGGCGCGGGTTTCAGCGTTGTGGGCGAGCGCATCAACCCCACGGGAAAGAAGCGCCTCCGCGAGAGCATGAGGGCGGGCGACTTCACTGTGATGCTCGACGAGGCGTCCGCCCAGGCCAGGGAGGGCGCTCACGTCCTCGACATAAACTTCGGCGTTGAAAAGTTCTTCAGCGAGGGGAGGATAAGGGATGCGTTCGTCTCGCTCGACCGCGCCACGACGCTTCCGCCGTCGATCGACGTGCAGAGCCTCGACCTCATGGAGGCGGCGATGTCGGAGTGCCCCGGCCGTCCGCTCGTAAATTCATGCGCCTGCGACGAGGAGTCCCTCTCGAGGAAATTGCCGCTGCTCAAGAAATACGGCGGCATCATGATACTGCTCGCGATGGAGTCGGATATATCGAACGACCCTTGCCAGAGGGCGGCGTCCGTCGAGCGCGCGCTGAGCTTCGCCGCCAGCCTCGGGCTCGGGAGGGACCGCTTCGTAGTGGACCCCCTCGTGCTCTCGCACGGGGCCGGCTTCGACCACAGGGTCACGCTTGAGACGATAAGGCTCTGCGCGGAGCGGGGGATCCCGACGATTGTGGGGCTCTCGAACCTGTCCCACGGGATGCCGAACCGATCCGGCCTCAACGCCGCGTTTCTCTCGCAGGCGATAGCCCTCGGACTGTCTGCCGCGATAATGAACAGCGGGGATAACGTCGTCATGGAGACCATGTTCGGCGCGGCGCTGCTCAAGACCGGCAGGCTGGAGGAGCGCATCGACGCCTCGGATCTCGACCCGCTCGTTGAGGCGCTGCTGTCCGGCAGGTCGAAGACGGTCGACGCCATGGTGGACGAGAAGCTCTCGGGCGGAATGCTCCCCATCGACGTGAGCCAGAGCTTCCTGGGGGACGCCATGGAGCGTGTCGGCAGCCTCTACGAGGCCAAGAAAATTTTCCTGCCACACATACTGTTCGCGGCGGAGACCGCATTTCCGGTATTCGACAGGCTGAACTCGATGATGACCGGCGCCGGCGCGTGCCGCGGCAGGATCCTCCTTGCGACGGTGGAGGGCGACATCCACGACATAGGGAAGAACATAGTGGGCACCGTTCTCCGCGCAGGGGGGTTCGAGGTCATCGACATCGGCAAGAACGTGGCGTCGGAGAGGATAGTCGAGAGCGCCAGGGAGCACTCGCCCGACATAGTGGGACTCTCCGCCATGATGACGACGACGGTCGGCAGGGTGTCCGAGGTTGCCGAATCCCTCCGCGGCGCCGGGCTGAGCGTGGAGGTGATAAGCGGCGGCGCGTCTATGAACGCAGAGCTCGCCGGCATGTACGGCGTCCGCTATGCGGACAGCAGCAGCGGCGCGCTGGCCCTGTGCAAGGAGCTGGTGGAACGCGCGGTGTGATCTCCCCTGCAGCCCGCCGACGCTCCGCCGGCCCCTTCGTGATCGATTTTTTTATTTCGCCCCGCGTTACCCCTCCGTATCCCTGATCAGCGGGGTTATGGAGCGGCGCGTCACGGGGGAGGACAGCACGATGGACGTCGTCGTCTCCCCGTAATTGCCTATCTGGTTGATTATGAGCTCCAGGTGACTCATTGACGCCGCTATGACCTTGATCAGCAGGTCGTCGGAGCCAGAGAGGTGGAATCCCTCGACGACCTCGGGCAGCGACCTGGCCAGCTCGTCGAGCTCCGTCAGTTTTCCGATGTCGGCTATTACGCTGATGAACGCCATGACCGGCAGGCCGATCCTGCCATGATCGACCACGGCCCTGTATTCCTTGATATAGCCGGCCTCCTCCATCCTGTGCACCCTCTCGGCGACAGCGGGGGACGACAGCCCGACGATCCTGCCGAGTTCGCTGAAAGAAGTCCTGGCATTCCCCTGTAAAGCAGAAAGTATTTTCAATCCAATGTCGTCCAACAGCCTATCCACAGCCATACTGA
>JAISRP010000224.1 GCA_031273585.1 Synergistaceae bacterium | reverse complement strand
GCCAGAAGCGGGCGGGCCTGGACGTCCCTGCTCCAGAAGAATAGCATCGCTGAGAATATGGCGTTTGACGCATCGAGCGAGTAGAGGTCGGCCAGATGCTTGAAGGAGAGCCCCCTCGTCCTGGCGGATCGCTTGCCGAGGCAGTTATCCGTCACCACCGCCCGCCTGTAGTCCTCCCTGCCGGCGTCCGGACGGCCGACGTAGGACAGCAGCGCCGCGAGATCGTCAAACATCATGCTGCGCGCCGTATGCGCGCCGCCCCGCTCGAAACTGAAGCCAAATCCTGTCAAAACGCTCTCATGAGATACCGCGCCCGATTCGTTCATGAGCGTTAGTTTACCAGAACCGGCGCCTCCATCACAATACTCACGCCGCAACCGCCATCGGCAAAATCCCACGCGGTTTATTCAATCGGCTATATCATAGTTTTTGTCCTTACCCCTCAGGGAACGGGCCCCTGTACCCTATTCCCATTTTTTTTGATTTTCGCCCTGCGGGCGAAAATCAAAAAAAATGAAACGGGGGTCCGGGGGACTTGTCCCCCGGCGGGCGTGGGCGGAGCCCACGGTCCTCTGTCTCCGCCTCCGCTCGTGGATCAGGATATGCCGCAAATCAGCAATTTGTCGCGCGCAAATTTTTCAAATACAATATAATGATCGGACCATGAGAGAATATCCAACATCCCCTCTGTCAAGGGGGCGAGCCGACATGACCTGACGCATATATCATCCGCTGGAAGCGCGAGTTGAAGGGCACGCTGACAGGGAGTGTGTCCGGTTTTGGGAATCGGTGCGATTGCACGAAATCGCGGAGCATGACGAGCGGTACGCCGCGTCAGTATCCCGTGCGTCGCGTCGTTCGTCGGTCGTATGAGAGGGGCAGACAGATATGCACGATATAAACGCAATGCTCGACAGGATGAGGGATGAGTCCGCCAAGGCGGCGGTGGTGGTCAAGGAAGCAAAGGAACGCGGGCGTCGCGTCGTGGGGGCTTACTGCGTATTCACCCCGACGGAGGTCATCAGGGCGGCCGGCGCGTGGATGGTCTCGCTCTGCAGCAAGAAGGCCGACCCGATAGCGGCCGCTGAGGAGCGCCTGCCGCGCAACCTCTGCCCGCTCATAAAGGCGAGCTACGGATACGCCTACACGGATACCTGCCCGTACTTCGCCCTCTCCGACGCCGTCGTTGGCGAGACGACCTGCGACGGCAAGAAGAAGATGTACGAATACCTGGGGGAGATAAAGCCCGTCTACGTGATGCAGCTGCCTCAGGTTCTGAGCGAGCGGGCTGAAGCGCAGTGGCGGGACGAGATAGTATCCCTGGAGGAGTGGCTCGAATCGACGCTCGGCACGAGGATAACCGACGACGGCCTGAGGCGGGCGATCGTCGAGGCCAACGGCGAGCGGAGGGCGCTGAACGACTTCTTCGCCCTGTCGCAGCTCGACCCGCCGCCGGTCAACGGGCTCGAAATAATGATGGTGGCCGAGTGGACGCGCCTCACCTACGATCCCGTCGAGGCGGCCCGCCGCGTGAACGAGCTGACGCGCGCCCTCCGAGAGAATTACGAGGCCGGCGAGCGGAGGATAGCCCCGGGAAAGCGCCGGATACTCGTGACCGGGTGCCCCCTGGGCAAGGCGGTCGAGAAGACGATAACCGCAATCGAGAACAATGGCGGCGTGGTCGTCTGCTACGACAACTGCGGGCACTATAAGGGCACGGTCGACCTAGTCGACGAGACGAAGCCCCCGGTCGACGCGATAGCCGAGAAGTACATCAGGACGGCCTGCTCAGTGATCAGCCCGAACGACAGGCGGATGGACCTGCTCCTCCGGTTCGCGGACGAATTTAAAGTTGACGGCGTCGTTGACATCATCCTGCAGGCGTGTCACACTTACGCCATAGAGACAACCAGGGTCCGCGAGACGCTGAAGGAAAAGCGCAGCATCCCCTGCATCTCGATCGAGACAGATTACTATCAGGGGGACACGGAGCAGCTCTCCACCCGCATGGGCGCATTCATGGAGATGATGGCCTGAGATGGGCGCCCTCACGGCCGGCATAGACATCGGCTCCGTGGCAGTGAAGTCCGTGCTCTATATGGACGGCAGCGTGAGGGCTCATGCCATAGCCCCGACGGGCTGGAACCCAGGCGACAGCGGCTCCCGCATCCTGGACGAGATGCTCCGCGGCGAGGGAGTTTCGCAATGCGACCTCGCCTGCATAGTAACCACGGGATATGGGAGAAACACCATCCGGGAGGGCTTCCCCGTGACGGAGATAACGTGCCACGCAGCCGGCGCGTCGCATCTCTTTCCGGACGCCCGCATGGTGCTGGACATAGGCGGACAGGACAGCAAGGCGATCAGGATCGGGCCGGGCGGGGCAGTCCTCGACTTCCTGATGAACGACAAGTGCGCCGCCGGAACCGGGCGGTTCCTGCAGAACATGGCAGTGCTGCTCGAATACGGCATGGAGGACTTCAGCAGTCTGCCCGACGACGCGGACCCGCACGCGATATCGAACATGTGCACCGTCTTCGCGGAGACCGAGGTGATCGGCCTGCTGGCCCGGGGCGTCGACAAGACGTCCTTAGCCCTCGGCCTGCTTGACTCGGTCGCAGCAAGAGCCGAGGGTTTGATCAGAAAACTCGGCGGGGACGGCCCGATAGCGTTTACCGGCGGCCTGTCGGGAAGCAGAAACCTCAAGCTCATACTGGAGCGCAAAACCGGCGCGCAGGTCCTGACCAACGACCTGTCCCAGTTCGCCGGCGCAATAGGGGCGGCCGTCATAGCGATGAAAAAAGCCGTCAAGCAGGGCTGATTTGCCCAAATTCACGGACAGGACCTTGGGGCTCTGCCCCAAACCCCGCCAGGGAGCCAGCTCCCTGGACCCTATTCGCTTTTTTTGATTTTCACCCTCCGGGTGAAAATCAAAAAAAGAAAATGGGGGTTCGGGGGACTGGTCCCCCGGCGGGTGTGGGCGG
>JAISRP010000223.1 GCA_031273585.1 Synergistaceae bacterium | reverse complement strand
GCCGCCCCGTAGATCTTCGTCGCTATCGTGTTTATTTTATCCGTCGGCGAATCCGCCGCATCGTACAGGTAGTGGAAGGTATTGGGCTTGCCGCAGGCCTCGATCACCGCGTCAGCCATATCGAGCCCGCCCTTGCCGCCGTTCGCCCATATATCCGACTTGACGACCGGGACGCCCAGGTTCGCGCACTTCTCGCGGATGAAATCGAGCTCCTCCGCGGTGTCGGTTGGAAACACGTTGATCGCCGTGACGACAGGCAGACCGAAGGACAGCACGTTCTCCACGTGCTTCTCGAGGTTCGGTATTCCTGCCTGCAGCGCCTCCATGTTCACCTTTCCGAGATCATCTTTCTTGAGGCCGCCGTGCATCTTGAGCGCGCGTATCGTCGCCACGATTACCACGGCGTTCGGCTTGAAGCCCGCCAGGCGGCACTTGATGTCCAGAAATTTCTCCGCCCCGAGGTCGGCCGCGAAGCCGGCCTCCGTTATGAAGTAATCCGCCAGCTTGAGCCCGTACCTCGTCGCCATGACGCTGTTGCAGCCGTGAGCTATGTTGGCGAACGGGCCTCCGTGGACGAACGCGGGGACATGTTCGAGCGTCTGAACCAGGTTCGGCTTTATCGCATCCTTGAGGAGCATGGCCATCGCCCCCTGAGCCTCCAGGTCGCGCGCCCGCACGGGGGCGCCGTCGTAGGCGTAGGCCACGATTATCTCGGAGAGCCGGCTCTTGAGGTCCTCTATCCCCGTCGAGAGGCAGAGGATGGCCATGACCTCGGAGGCCACGGTGATGTCAAACCCGTCCTCCCTCGGAATCCCCTCAGTCCTGCCGCCAAGCCCTATGACGGTCCTCCGCAGGGCCCTGTCGTTCATGTCCATGACGCGCTTCATGACTATCTGGCGGGGGTCTATCCCCAGGGGGTTGCCCTGCTGGATGGAGTTGTCCATCATGGCGGCGAGCAAGTTGTGCGCGGAGGTGATGGCGTGAAAATCCCCCGTGAAGTGGACGTTTATGTCCTCCATCGGGACGACCTGGCTGTACCCTCCGCCTGCCGCGCCTCCCTTGATCCCGAACACCGGGCCCAGCGACGGCTCCCTCAGCGCGAGGCATGTCCTCTTTCCCCTCAGGGCCAGGGCCTGGGCCAGGCCGACGGACGTCGTGGTCTTCCCCTCGCCCGCGGGGGTTGGGGTTATCGCTGTGACCAGGATAAGACGCCCGTCCGGACGCTCCTTTATCCTCTCCCAGAGGTCGAACGAGACCTTGGCCTTGTACTTTCCGTACAGCTCGAGGTCGTCCTCCCCTATGCCCAGCTTCTCAGCCACCTTGACGATCGGTTCCATGACGCACTGCTGCGCTATCTCTATATCGCTCAAAAATGACAAACGGTGTTCCCCCTCTTACAGTCCATTATCCTGGCTGGCGTTTTTGTGTCCCACACCCCGCTTATATTTTAAATATTTAAGTGGCCAAAACTAAATCTACTCGCTTAGAATCGGGCCGGCAACAATAATATCCTCTGATGTGCGCGCCGTCAACGATCATTTCATATAAGAAATCCGGCAATCTATCATGATATAATAATAGTACATTACATATCTAAATATGGGGGGTATATTCTTGAGGTTGAAACGTTTTCTCACGCAACTCGCACTGGTAGTGCTTCTGGCGCTCGTGAGCTCCTCCGCCCTGGCTGCGGATATCACGGCAAAACAGTTTCCCCTTGAACGGAACGGCGTAAAGCTCTTCCTGCAGCGGCTGCAGGAGGACGGGAGTGGAGACGAGGGGCAGATACTCCTGATTCACGGACTCACTTTTTCATCGCACGAATTCGATCTGGATTTCAAGGACTACAGCTTCGCACGCTACCTGGCCCGTCAGGGCTACTCCGTCTGGACCCTGGATATCGCGGGATACGCCCGTTCGGCCGAGGTCAGCGACGGATTTATGCCGGACTCCGACTACGCGGCGGAGGATATCAACGCGGCCGTCGACCTGATAGCAAGCGAGAGCAAGGCGAGCGCGGTCGATCTGCTCGGCTGGAGCTGGGGGACCGTCACCGGCGGTAGGTTCGCCGCCAAATACCCGCAGAAGGTGAGAAAACTCATCCTGTACGCTCCGATAGTGGCAGGACTGGGGTACAGCAACGTCGCGAACGCGTTCGTGACAGAGGCGTGGAAGGGGGCGCCCGACGACTTTCAGCTCGATAAGGATGGCAAGATCGACCCAGCCATAACCGACCCGGGAGTGGTCGACCTGTTCAACGAGAACACCAAGAAGTACGACAGCCACCCCGTGCCGAACGGCGGCAGGCGGGATCTCCTCTCATCGCCCAACAGCCGCCTCATCCCGACGGCCCTCATAAAAAATCCGACGCTGCTCTTAGTCGGCGACAAAGACCCCTACGTCAGCGTGAAACTGGTGTACGAGGCGCTGAAGAGCATTCCATCCGACGCCGAGATACAGGTGTTCCGCGGGGGCGGGCACGCGCTGTTCATGGAGATCCCCCACTACGTCGGCTTCAGGGAGGCAGTGGTGGATTTTCTGAAGAGATAGCGGAGGGCTGAAGGGCAAAAGATCACGGGAAAATTTTTGGGGCGCGGCGCCGGTGTCGCGCCCTTGATTTTGAATGTGACTCTTTATTTGGCTGTTACGTTGGATATAGCCGATTGAATAAACCGCGTGGAATTTTGCCGATGGCGGTTGCGGTGACAGCAAGGGTTTTCAATCTTTGCCCTTTAGGCTTCTATTGTTAAATTGCTATATACGGGCCCGTACGCAAGGTGGCATGAGAGGACAGCCCCTCAATTAATGAGGGGCTTCCTACCCGATCCGCTCAGGTGTTATCCTGTTTTTCTTAATTTGCCGCGCCGTGGCCGTGGGCGGAGTTTGGAATCAGGTCGTCGTTCAGCGAAAATCGGCTCTTCATGGGCAGGATGTTCCTGTTTTTCGAGTCGTCGGACGCGAAGTCGCTTTCTATTCTGAAGAAACTCAGCATCTCCTCGAGTTCGGTTACAAGTCTGGACAAGCCATCCGCGCCCGTGGCCATGTGTTCGGCGGTGCCGGCTATGTCGCCGACCGCGTTGCGAATCTGATTCCCGGCCTCGGCCGCGCTGTGCACCTTTGTCGCGATATTCTGAATCGCATCGGCTATCTCCTCGCTCGAAGCTGCCTGTTCCTGCGAGACTGCCGCAAGGTCCTGGGTCGCCCCCGATATATCCGTCAAGAAGGAAATCATTCTCTCTATAATGTTCTCGGTTTCCTTCGAGAGAGTCTTCGCGTCCTCGGACGCCTTGGCGTTATCAAGCGACATATTGACGACGGTATCGAGGTCCCCGGTGATGGTCACAGCCAGCTCCTCGATGTTCTTCGCAGCTATGTTGCTGTCCTCCGCAAGTTTTCTGACCTCCTCCGCCACCACCGCAAATCCCCGCCCGGCTTCGCCCGCCCTGGCGGCCTCTATGGCCGCGTTCAGCGCAAGCAGGTTTGTCTGGTCGGCTATGCCCCCGATCTGCGAGACGAAGTTCTGTATCTGACGAGTCCTCTCCCCGAGCTCCTTCACGGATTTCACGGTCGTCGAGGCGTTATCGACCACTCCCTCTATGCCGGATACGGCCCGGCGGACGGACGACATGCCCTCCTCGCCAGCCTTCATGGCCTCGTCCACCTTGCCGGCTATGTCGGTGCCCTTCTCGGCGGTAGCCTGAGCGCCGGCCGCCACCTCCTCGACTGACGCGTTTACCTCCTCGCCCGTAGCCGCCAGGGCTGTCAGGTCCTCACCGCTCGCCTCCACGTGCAGGCGAAACTTCCCCACAGATGCGTTGGTCTCCTGAGCGAGCGCCGCAAACTCCCGCGAAGTGCCGAGTATCTTGTCGCTGGCATTCTTGACCGAGCCGATTATCCGCCTGAGGTTGACGGCCATATCCTGCAGTCCCTTGCCCATTGCGGCCAGCTCATCCTTGCCCTTCGTCGGGAATGAGCTCACCAGATCCCCGTCGGCAAACAGGTTGACGCTCTCCTGAATTTTGCGTATCGGGCCGGTTATCATGCGGGATATCAAAATACTGAGCCCCAGGCCGAGCAGTATGGCGACCGACGAAGTTATGGCTATCTTCAGCGATCCCTTCAGCGCGAAA
>JAISRP010000084.1 GCA_031273585.1 Synergistaceae bacterium | reverse complement strand
TTTCTTTTCGCCAGCAGGGCGAAAATAAAAAAAAGAAAATGGGGGTCCGGGGGTCTGGTCCCCCGGCGGGGGCGGGCGGCGCCCGCGGTCTTGTCCTTGCCTGGCGTTACGGCGTCAGCAGGTTTTTGAACACGCCGCCGCTTGGGTTGGTTATGACGTTCGTGCCTGGTTTTATGCTCGTCCTGTACATCTCGAGGCGCTTCATGTAGGCGTACAGCTCCACGTTTGTCTTGGTGGCCCTGTTTATTATCTCCTGGGCCTCGAAGTCGCCCTCGGCCTTTATCTTGGCCGCCCTCACGTTGGCGTCCGCCACTATCTTCGTCGCGTCCCAGTCGGCCTTCGAGCGTATCTGACTGCTCTGCGCCTCGCCCTCGGCGCGCGTCTGGATCGATATCCTCTCCCGCTCCGTTATCATGGATTTGTAGACCTGCTCCTCGTTGGCGGCGAGCAGGAGGACCTTCTTGAACTGGACGGTCTTGATGTCTATGCCGTAGTCCTTCGTCTGATCCCTCGTCGAGTCCAGGATGTCCTTCAGGATGGGCTCCCTGTTGTCGTTTATGATGTCCTCGAACGTGTTCTTTCCGGCAATCGAGAGCATGACGGAGTACGTCACGTCGTCGAGCCGGCGGATTGCCCTCTCTATGGTGCGGCTCGTCTGATAGAACCTCTCCGGGTCGGTGATGACGAAGGTCGCCAGGATATCGACCTCTATCGTCTGCTTGTTCGACGTAATCACGCTCGCGGTGTCGCTGTAGTACTCGTAGAGCCGCGAGGAGTACTTCGTGAGGTCGTCTATCATCGGGATTCGGACGTGAAGCCCGGGCGCCCTCTGCACCTGCTTGACCTCGCCGAATCTCGTCACGAGGGCTATCTCGTAGGGGTAGAGCTGATACAGGAATGACAGCCCGATTAAGAGCAGCAGGATCAGAACGGCTGCTATGACAAGACCTCTTGTCCTCATCTTGGCCCGCCCCCTATCTCTGTCCCGTAGTTATGGGCACGTCGCCCAGGAAGATGTTGTTCGTGTTCGAGCCGTCTATGAACGTTATGTTTATCCTGCTCATTATGTCCTCCATGTTCTCGTACCACATGTTCGTCCTGACGAGTTCGGGGTTGCTCTCGTACATCGCGTTCAGGGAGTCGAGCCGAGTCGCCACGACGGTGGCGTCCGCTACCTTGCTCACCTTGTAGGACTCGGCGTTGTTTATCGCAACGTTCGCCATGCCCTTGGCCTCCTCGATCGCCTTGTTCGCGTAAGCCTCGGCCTCGTTTATGGCTGACGTCTTCGCCTGTTTTGCGGTCTCCACGTCGTTGTAGGACGACTGGACGGACGGCGGCACCTTGACCTCGCTTATCAGGACGTCGACGATAGCGATTCCGACGCCCAGCTGCTTGAAGGTGCCGGCTATGCGCGCCTTGGAGTTTGCGGAGAGGGCGACCTTGCCGGTCGTCAGTATGTCCTCGTACTTCATGTTGGCCACCTCCTTGCGGAAATCGGCCTCGGCCAGGCCCGAGATGAGCCTGAAGTCGTTATCGCTGTTGATTGTGTTCGTGACGAAATACTGATACGGGTCGGATATGCGCCACTGCGCGACCCAGCTTATGAGCAGTATCTTGCTGTCGGCCGTTACCATCTTCTGCTCCGTTATGTCCTCCTGATACCGCCTGCCGGTGACCTCCGTCTTCTCGCCGAACTCGAAGCGCCGTATCTCCTGGACGTCGAACTTGAGCACCTTGGCCCACGGGACCTTGAAGTGCAGCCCCTGCTCCGTCGTCCCGAGGTATCGGCCGAACCCGAACAGCAGCGCCTGCGATCCGAGTGGAACAGTGTAGAACGAATTCGCGGCGCATATTAAAACGACGAAAATCACGAGACACAGGACGGCAATCCCAGGCCCCCAGGACATAAAATTCAACAGATCCCTCAGCCCTATCCGTCTCATAGACCCTCTCCCTTTCGATGTGATAGCGATGTAGACGGGGGGCTCCCGATCGTTCCCCGGGCCCCCGTTATTTTTTTCTTCCGCCAAGGTACGCCTCCTCTATTTCCGGGTTGTTCAGGAGGTCGCCCGAAGCCCCCTCCATAGTGATGTTTCCTGTCTGCAGGACGTAGGCGCGGTTTGAGAGGAGAAGCGCCTTGCGCGCGTTCTGCTCCACGATGAGTATCGTCATGCCCAGCGTCCTGTTGATTAGCGCCAGCTCCTTGAAAATCTCGCTTATGATGATAGGGGCCAGGCCGAGGGAGGGCTCGTCCAGCAGCAGCACCTTCGGCTTTGCCATCAGCGCGCGCCCTATCGCCAGCATCTGCTGCTCGCCGCCCGAGAGGGTGCCGGCGTACTGGCTCCTGCGCTCCTCCAGGCGCGGGAAGAGGTTGAACACCCTTTGCATCTGCTCCTCTATCTCCGAACGGTCGCTCAGGGGAAACGCGCCTATCTCTAGGTTCTCGCGGACGGTGAGGGGCGCAAAAACCCGCCTGCCCTCCGGCGCGAGGCTCACGCCAGCCCCCACCACCTGATAACTCCGTGCCGGCAGCGGTGCGCCGCCCAGCAGTATCTCCCCGCCGGCGCGCGCTATGTCGCCCATTATGGCGTTCATCATCGTGGACTTGCCGGCCCCGTTCGCCCCTATGACCGCCACTATCTCGCCCCTGTAGACGTCGAGGCTGGCTCCCTTCAGTGCCCTGATTGCCCCGTAGTTGACGGAGAGGTTCCTCACCGAGAGGATGGGGGCTTCCGCGCCGGCTGAGGCTGCATTTTGCATGGTCAGTCCTCCTCTCCCAGGTATGCCTTCAGCACCTCCGGATGGTTCCGGATCTCCTCCGGTGAGCCCTCCGCGATCTTCGCCCCGAAGTTCATGCAGACGATGTGCGGGCATATCTCCATCACCATGTCCATGTGATGCTCGATCAGAAGGATCGTGAGGTTGAAGTCGCCGTGAATGTTGATGATCAGCTCGTTCAGCTTGACGACCTCCTCGGGGTTCATGCCTGCCGCCGGCTCGTCCAGGAGCAGCAGCGAGGGCCTCAGCGAGATGGCGCGCGCTATCTCGAGCCTGCGCTGAAGGCCGTACGGCAGGGTTCCGGCCGCCTGATCCGCCCTGTCCGAGAGGCCCACGCGGTCTAGCAGCTCCATGCTCTCGGCGCGGGTCGCCCGCTCCATGGCCCCCCAACGGCCCATGTGGCTCAGCGCCTCGAAAAATCCGTATCTGTGGTGCTGCTGGGCCGCCGTCATCACGTTCTCGAGCACGCTCGACCCCGCGAAGATCCTGAGGTTCTGAAATGTCCTGGCGACGCCGAGCGATATGACCTCGTATGTCTTGAGCCTGTTTATGTTCCTGCCGTCAAACTCGATGTCGCCGGAGGTTACGTCGTAGACCCCGGTTATCAGGTTGAATACCGTGGTCTTCCCGGCGCCGTTCGGCCCCATCAGCCCCGCTAACTCGCCGCGCTCCACGCTAAACGACATGTCGCTCACGGCCTGGATGCCCCCGAAGGTCCTGCTGACCCCTCCGAGCCGCAATATCGCGCTCATCGGGCGTCCCCCCCGCCGCGCGCTCCCCGGCGACCAAGTCTCGCCAGCATTTTTTTGAAAAATCCTATGGAGAGCTCGTTCGTGCCGAGCAGCCCCTCGGGACGGAGCACCATCACGAGGACTAAGACCAGCCCGTAGATCAGCATGCGGTACTGCGATATCGGGCGGAACAGCTCGGTCACGAGCGTCAGAATCGTCGTGCCGAGGAGGCACCCGCTCATCGAGCCTAGCCCGCCGAAGACCACTATCGAGACTAACTCCGTCGACTTCGCCATATCGAACATGACCGGCTGTATGAACAGCATGAAACCGGCTAAGAGCGCGCCCGCGACGCCGCAGTAAAACCCGGAGATCGCCAGGCTGAACACCCTGTACCTCGACGTGTTGAACCCTAAGAGAGAGGCCGCCACGTAGTCGTCGCGGCACGCCTTGAACGCCCTGCCGAAGTTGCTGTTTATGAGGAAGAACATCGCTACCGCCATGACCGCCATGAAGCAGAGCGCCACCGGCATGGTCGTGAAGCCCGGTATGCCCGGATACCCGCGGGCGCCCCTCGTCACGCTGTTCCAGTTTTCTATGATGAGCCTGATGGCCTCGCCCAGCCCCAGGGACGCTATCGTGTAGTAGTCGCCGATGAGCTTTAGGGTCGGCAGGCCGATCAGGTACGCCACGGTCATGGCGAATATTCCGCCGGCTATTATGGCGAGCGCCCAGGGGACGTTCAGCTTGATTATGAATATCGCCGTCGTATACGCCCCGACCGCCATGTAGCCGGCATGTCCGAGCGTGAATATCCCGGTGAAACCGGTGAACAGGGACACCCCCATCGCGGCTATGCAGTTTATCGCAAGAAGCGTGACTATTCCCGCAGCATATCCTCCCATGACGGGCCTACACCTTCTCCCCGACGGACTTGCCGAAGAGTCCGGCCGGGCGCACTATGAGCGTCACTATCAGGAGGACGAATACTATCAGGTCGCGGAACTGGCTCGACACGAACCCGGTCGCCAGCATCTCAGCCAGCCCCAGTATCAGGCTGCCGGCTACCGCGCCGGGCAGCGATCCGAGGCCCCCTATGACCGCCGCGACGAACGCCTTCGTCGTTATCGCGCCGAGCTGGGGGTAGAGCGTGTACCTGGCGGACAGAAATATGCCGCCTATAGCGGCCAGCATGCCAGCCACGAAGAACACGAGCGATATGAGCCTGTTGACGTTGACCCCCATGAGGCCCGCCGTCCTCAGGTTGTACGACGCAGCCCTGATCGCGAGCCCCCACTTCGTCCTCGACAGGAATATCTGGAGCCCGACCAGAAACACGACCGCAGTCGCGAGCGCGAGCAGGTCGAACTGGCTCGTCGTCGCCACCCCCAGGACGCTGACGGGCTTCATCGGTATGACTGACGGCAGGGCCCTGTAACGCCCCCCTATCGTCACAACGAATATATTCTCTATCACGATGTTCATGCCCATCGACGCTATCAGCATGTAGAGAGTCACGGGAGTGCGCTCCCTTATGGGCTTGTACGCCAGTTTTTCCACTATGACCGCGGAGAGCCCCGCTCCTACGAGGGCGGCCGCTGCCGCCACCCAGATGTTCGTCCCCACCCCGCCCTCGAAAAAATTACTCAGGAAGTATCCGCCCAGAAAAAAATAGCAGACATAGCCCCCTATGACCAAAAAGCCCCCGTGCGCGAAGTTCGAAAACAAGAGGATGGAGTAGACGAGAGAGTAACCGACAGCTATGAGAGCGTAAACCGAGCCGAGCGACAACCCGTTGATTATCTGCTGAAGCAGGGTTTCCAAATGACGCCACCTCAATTCTTCACCCACGCAAACGGCCCGTCCGCGGGGACGCGCCATAAGGGGTCCCCGCAGGCCGCGGCCGGTCGTGGGATGTATTTTATTTCGGTTCGACCTTCATGAAGAAGTGCGACCTCATGTCGTCGCCGATCTTCAGGATGATGCCGGGCTTGTTGTAGGGGTCGTGATTTTCGTCCATCGTGAGGGTCACGTGCTTTAACTCCAGCCCCTTCGTATCCGCGAGCGCCTTCGCTATGGCCGGGCCCTCCGCCGCGCCGGCGCGTCCTATCGCATCGACGACCCAGTTCGCCAGGTCATAGGCCAGGGTCACGTTGCCGAACTCCTTGCACTCCTCCTTGTATATGTCCTCGTATCTCTTGAATATCGGGGCCATGACGGGGTCCTCCTGGTCTGTGTGGGTTATCCAGTAAGTGCCGATCATCGCCTCGCCGGCTATGTCGTTCATGAACTCGCCGTAGCCGTCCCCGCCCACCACGGCAAGGTCCGCCATCCCGAGCTCGCGCGCCTGCTTGACTATGAGGGCCATGTCCCTGCCCATCCCCGGGAGGAACAGTATGTTGGCCCCGCTGTTCTTGACCGTGGCGAGCTGGGCCCGGAAGTCGACGTCCGAGTCGCGGTAGCCCTCCTCCGCCACGATCGTGCCGCCCAGCTTCGTGTAGCTCGCCTTGAAGAACTCGCGAAGCCCCTGCGCATAGTCGAGGCCGACGTTATGGAGTATGGCGGCCTTGTCCTTGCCGAGAGTCGTCATGGCGAACTCCGCCGCGAGCGTGCCCTGATACGGGTCCGTAAAACAGATTCGGAACGAGTAAGGGCGGACTTTTCCATTCTCGTCGACGGTCACCAGCGGGTTGGTCGTGGCGGTCCCTATCTGGGGTATCTGCGCCTTGTCGACCAGTGGCGCGGTAGCCAGGTTGATGCTGCTGGAGTTGGCCCCCATGACGGTCACTACCCTGTCGCTCTCTATCATGCGGCGGACCGCGTTGACAGCGTCCTCGGGGCGCGACTTCGTGTCGTAGACCACGAGCTCCAGCGGACGCCCGAGGACGCCGCCTGACGCGTTTACGTCGTCGATCACCATCTTTGCAGAGTTCGCCTCGGCGATGCCGTATGGCGCGTACTCGCCAGTGAGAGCCGCCAGATAGCCGATCTTTATCGGCTCAGGGCCGGCCGCAAACGCCGCGGCGGACGTCATCAGGGCTAAGGCCAGCATGATACACAAAACGATTCTCCTCATAACGCAATGCACCTCCAAGTAATATTTTGCAATGATTCCGAGCATGAACTAACGTAAACCACGCCGAGTTGAGTGTTTATCCCAGACAATTCGCCTCCTAAAGCAGATTTTTTATGAAGATATGCAGAAATCAAAAATAAAGAATGCGCTAATTCTATTATCTATCCGCAAAAATGTAAAGGACGCAAAATCAAATTGACGCAAAATCAAATTTGTCGGAGCTCGCTTGAGCCGCGGGTTGAAAGGTCTTGTGGAATTGCAAATGTGCGATTGGGCATCTGGATTTCGGGAGTTTTACGTTGGAATGAACGCACGCAAGAATGACGACGTCAGCAAAGGAATGTCGGCTTGCGAGCCAGCGTTGCTGTTCCAGTTTGAGCAGCGCTGCGATGAATTTCTCGAGCGGGGAGCTGCCCTGCTGGCCTCAATGAATCCGAAAACTTTCGGATATGACGAACTTGGGCGAATGGTGAACCGACAGATTTTGCGGAGCTTGACAAAAGTAGTTTTCTGGTTTATAAATTTTCCCATCGGGGCGCGGTTGCGTTTCGGCAGTCAGGCGACAGGGAGGAGGCACAGGGGATATGAAGTCCAGTCGGGCTATGAATCATAGATCGGTTTACTCTTATATCACGATGTTCTCCTTTACCCGCACGGATCCCGCTTTGCCTGGGATTTGTGCTTGTCGTGATTCGAGTGGTTGAGACAATATAAATACGACTAAGCGCAATTCAGCATGTGAAGCCGGGATCCGAAAAATCGGGTCCCGGTTTTTTTGTGCTTGGCTTGTGATGGGGGGATTGGGATGAGTTACAGGATTTGCATAATAGGGCTGGGGTTGATGGGCGCATCTCTCGCCGGCGCGCTGCGCGGGTTTCGCGGGTCGTATATCGTCGGGGCGGACGTCCTGGCTGACGTCCGCGGGAGGGCAGTCGCGTCCGGGGTTGTCGGCGAGGCGTATGAGAACGCAGGCGACGCCATAGCGGGATCGGACCTGATAATTTTTTGCGTGTACGCCCGCCATATTCCGCGGCTGATCGAGGAGAACTCCTCGGCATTCCGGCCCGGCGCGGTGGTCTCGGATATCTGCGGGGTTAAGAGCGGGCTCTACGAGCGGATCCGCGGCCTCCTGCCGGGTGGAGCCGACTACGTCGGAATTCACCCGATGGCCGGCAGGGAGAGGGATGGCTTTGACAACGCCGACCCGGCGATTTATAAAAATTCGGG
>JAISRP010000300.1 GCA_031273585.1 Synergistaceae bacterium | reverse complement strand
GCCTTGCGTAAAAATCGCCCATCTCACGCCACTCCCAGCGTAATGCGGTTGACGAGCCTGGGCAGCGCCTGCGGCACGGTTCCCTCGCCCGCGTTTTTTATCATAGCGAGCGCGACCTCGAGGTTGACCGGCGTCGAGGCGATTCCGGCCTCCGATGCGACGTCGGCCAACAGCTGCGACATCTCTGACAGGGTCTGGGGCGTGTACTGCTGCCGGGCCATCCTGTCCAGGTCTACGATGTCCGAAAACCTGTTGAACCGGCGGCTCTCGATCTCGTTCTGGATTCGCATCCAAAGGGCCTGGTACGACTTGAGACCCGACGTCTCGTTGTCCATCAGCTCCCTGCCGAAGGCGAATACGAACATGACATGGCTCAGGGTGTCGATCTCGTCTATCAGCTCTCGTATGCTCTCGTATGCATCCTCCCGCCTCATCTTTGTGTACCGGATGTCCTCGAGGGAGGAGGCCCCGGCCAGGATCTCGAGGTCGTCTATCCCAATCACGAGCCCGCTGCAGCCAGCCATGCGGATGACCTCGACCAGGGAGCGCAGCATGTGCCGCGCGTTATATTTTGTAATTTTGGACGGGGAGAGGCCCAGCTTTCGCAGCGCTGTCATGCGCACGCCCTTTTCCCCGGAGAGCCAGGCCCAGATCAACTCCTGCGAGGAGGGCTCCAGGAACGGGTGCCCCAGGATGCCGCCGGTCATCAGAGCGGCGCAGATGGCGAAGTTCTTGTCGATCCGCGGGTTTTTGAAGAACATGGCGTTTATCTGCGACCTCAGCTCGCGCCTCGTGACGGGATCGAACAGATCCTGCCCCGCCAGATAGTCGGCGAAGCTCATCTCGGCCGGGATCTCCTCCGGTCGGTATCCCATCTCGACTATGACGCGCTCTGCGCATAATTCCAGGCACTCCTGGAGGTCGACGGCCTTAAGGGCGCCGACGTAGATCTCCTTGAAGTCGTGGATCCACGAGCTCTTGGCGGACAGTCGCACGACTTTGAACCTGCGCTCGGCCGCGCCGGACAAAAAAAGGCGCAAGCAGTGGCTCTTGCCGCACCCGGGGTTTCCGGTTATGAATTTGATCTTGCTGCCGCCGCGCGAAATATATGAGTCCAGGTACTGCTCCAGCCAGAAATCGGTGATGAAGTCCACGCCCCTGGATAACCCGCGCAACAGTTCGTCGGACTCCGGCGGCTGTCCGTCCTTCAGGCGCTCGTAATCTGCGGGGCTCCACTTCATGGCGCGTCCTCCCGTTTATTCGCTGTAAAAGCGGATTGTGGCCAGAAAGTGCTCGTTCCCCGCCCTGTCGACGATGCGGATCGCTTTATTGTTGTTTCTGCTGGGTCCAAACTGGAAGCGCCGCCCGTCGGACGACTCGTTCGACTCGGCCGCATAAAGCCGGGACAGGTCGAAGGCGTAGGCCTGCGCGTCGTACTCCCTGCGGAAGCGCCTCATGGGGGTCAGGAATTTGTACAGCGTCGTGAGGTAAATATCGGCGTCCCGCGCGACCTGTTTGCCCTTCGACGTCGCGATCAGGGCCAGATCGTAAGCGGAGGCGAGCTCGGCCGCGTATTGCGCCGGGTTGAACGCGGCGGAGAGCAGCCTGGCCCTTCCCTTCGCCAGGTCCTCGACCACCGCCTTCGGCCTCAGCCCCGCGGCCTTTCGCCCGTTGACCAGCAGCTCCGCGTTCTGCGGATCGATCTTCAGGCGATAGGGGAACACCTCGTAGGACGAGCCCTCCCCCTGAACGTTGACGCCGCTCTCCGCGCACATGGCGACCAACTGTCTCGCGAAATCGCCGGATCCCAGATAGGCCGGCATGTCGAATCCCCCGGCCTTTTCCGCGGCGTCTCCGACGAGCCTGACGCACTCGCCCGCCGAGTCCCTGGCCGAGGCCAGGTCCTTTGCTGCGGATTTAAGATCGCCCTTCTCGACGCTCTTGCAGATTCGCTTGAGCAGCCTCTGCTGTGCGGACAGCCCCTCCCTGAGGGCGTTTGCGACCGCTCCGAACTCACCGAAAAAATCCTCGTAATCCATGTAATCACTCTTCCTTCGACAAACTCTCCCGCTGGCGGATGGTATAATTGAACTGTATCAATTTACTCCATCAGCCAAGCTGTTGTCAATCTTTTTCGAGTTTTAGGAGACGGCGATGTATGCCCTGAAAAATATAGCCCTTCACCAGTGGCAGGCGGAGTGCCTGAAGCGATGGTTCGGAAACGGGCGCCGCGGAATAGCCGGAGTCGCTACCGGCGCCGGTAAGACGGTGCTGGCCCTGGCGGTCGTCTCGAGATTGTCG
The DNA here is from genome assembly GCA_031273585.1 of Synergistaceae bacterium. Lineage (GTDB taxonomy): Bacteria > Synergistota > Synergistia > Synergistales > Synergistaceae > JAIRWR01. The sequence goes on along the minus strand of JAISRP010000300.1, from coordinate 1,539 downwards.
GAGCTCTGCCCCGAGGGCTCGCTCAAGGTCAAGATAATCGTCCCCAAGATCTTCCTGGCGGGCCAGTGGAGGGACGATATCCTGCGCTGTCTGCGGGTCAGGCGGCGCGACATAGGGTTGTATTACGGTGAGTTCAAGGACTCGCCGGACAAGCCCTTCATGATCTACGTGCTCGCGACCGCGCGGCGGTGGGCCGCAAGGCACATCCTGGAGGACGCGAGGGCCGGCAGCTCAGTGTTCCTGATCTGCGACGAGTGCCATCACTTCGGCAGCACGGAGAACGCGCACGTCTTCGATTTTCTGCCGCACATGCCGGCGGAGAGGTACTTCGCCCTGGGGCTGTCCGCCACCCCTCAGGGCGAGAACTACGAGGGCGTGGTGGTCCCAGCCCTCGGCAGGGAGATATATCGGTACGATCTGGCCCGCGCGTCGCGCGACCGCATAACCTCCGACTACATGACGTTCAACATCGCCGTGGACTTCGCCCCGGACGAGGAGGAAAAATATCTCGAGCTCACGGAGAAGATCACGCGCCTTAAAACCGCGCTCAAGCGACTGTTCCCATCGTTCTGCGACGGGCGCGGGCGGGTGATGCCGGCATATCTGCGCTCCCTGCTGCGCCGAGCGGACGAGGTCGGCGAGCTGGCTCAGCATCTGTTCATCCTGTACCTCCGCCGCAAGGAGGTGACGCACACGGCCCGGTCCCGGATCTCATGCGGGATGGAGCTCGTGCGCCTGCTCATGCCCGACTGTCGGATGATTCTGTTCACGGAGCGGATCAGGATGGCGGACGAGCTGTACGAGATGCTGCGGCGGAGCTATCCGGGGCGAATCTGCCGTTATCACAGCCACATGGACCCGCGGGCGAAACAGCGCGCCCTGGAGTCATACAGGCAGGGCGAGAGAAGCGCCATAGTATGCTGCCGTGCCTTAGACGAGGGCCTGAACGTGCCGGAGACCGACGCCGGCATCCTAATATCGGCGACTGGAAACGACCGGCAGCGCATCCAGCGCATAGGAAGGGTCGTCAGGCTCGGCGCCGGACTCCGCCCAAAAAAAATCTACTACCTGCACGTCTCGGGGACGACCGACCCCCAGGAGATCATCCCCCAAAAGCCCGGCGTAGCCGCTCACAGCCTCTATTACGACTCAGCCGCCAATCGATTCCTCCACCCTGAATACGACGAGCTCGCGGCTAAAACCCTGGACAAACTGGCGGCATCCGGGGCGACCGCGCCGCGGATAGAAAACGCCGAGGCGCAACTGGCCAGAGGAGTCGTGATGGGCGACTTCACCCTCCCAGAGGAAGCCTGCCTGAGGCACATCGAGGATGCCGGACCCGAGGAAAAGGACTACTGGATCGCCATGCTCCTGATGAGCCGCGAACGCGCACGATGAGCGGACGCGGGCAAAACCTTGGGGCGCCGCCCCAAACCCCGCGCCTGCTGCCAGTTCCCTGGACCATTTTCGCTTTTTTTGATTTTCACCCGTAGGGTGAAAATCAAAAAAAGAAAAAAGGGGGTCCGGGGGGCCAGTCCC
>JAISRP010000199.1 GCA_031273585.1 Synergistaceae bacterium | reverse complement strand
AGAAATAGACCAATCTTCACATGGCACTACTCTCTGTTCGGTATGTTGTTCGGTACGTTGGAGATTTGGGAATTTCGCATATTCTGGCGGAAAATGCGGTTATGGAATATAATAATCTCTTAAGTCAGGGGGCGGTTGTATGACAAAAAATTCGGACAGGGTTACTATGATAACTAGGGGCGCTGGGACGGCCGCCATGTACGTGGCTCTCGTGCTGGCGTTTCAGCCTATTTCCTACGGGCCGGTTCAGCTTCGCGCGGCGGAGGCCCTCACGCTTCTTCCGTGTCTCTGGATCGAGGCGATACCCGGTCTTTTTGTCGGGTGCCTCATCGCCAATATTTTCGGCGGGTTCGGCTTTATCGACATATTTCTCGGGAGCGCCGCTACTCTCGCGGCGGCTTATCTGACTTATATCGCCCCAAACCGGACGCTCGCGGCCGCTGCTCCGGTGGTTGTGAACGGAATCGTCGTCGGAGGGTATATCTCGTTCCTCGCGGGCGCGCCTCCGCTCCTCACAATGCTCTATATAGCCTCAGGGGAGGCTGTGGCCTGCTTCGCGCTAGGCGTTCCGCTCGTTGCTCTGCTCGAACGGGCCGGACCGCTCTTAAATCAAGGGCAAAAAAGCTAAAAAATTACTCAAACCCCTTGCATATATCCGAAAAATAAGGGAAACTAGGGGAGAATGTTGGGAGAGTCACGGTCCCCCTTTTGTGTGTCTTTCGCGCTGACTTTTGAAAGAGGGAATGCTCATTGAAGCAGTCGTTCAAGGCCAAACTGAAACAGCTCTGGTTCCCGAGGGAGTTTCGACTGCCGGAGCCCGAGTTCAGCAGGGAACAGCTCGATATACTGGAGGAACTGATTCAGCTTCTCCAACCCACCCTCTCTCAGGCGGAAATGGCCAACAGGGATGAAAAATTGCAGATGGCCCGCTTCCTGATGGACCTGGGCACCGGCATCTGGCGCATCCGCCGCAAGATAGAGGGGCTGTCGAGGATGCCGAGGGAGATACGCGACGCGCTGTACTCCCTGGAGAGCACGTGGATGTCCATGTCGGAGGGCGGCGTGGAGATAATAGACCACATAGGGACCATCCCACCCAAGGATGAGGCAAAGGTCGTTGAGGTCCGCGAGATCCCGAACCTCGCCAGGGAGCAGGTAATAGAGACGTTAAAACCGACGATAATCCTAAAGGGAGAGGTCATACAGGCCGGAGAGGTTGTGATAGGCCGGCCGGCCTCGGACAGACAGGATAAGGTCCTCCCGGCCGAGGAGGAGCCCTCCGTCACCCATCAGGCGGAGACGCTCACGATAGATCCCCCGATCATAGCGCCCGGTTTGCGGGAGCTGCCGGAGGAGGATGCCCAGGAGCCGGACTCCTCGGATGACGGAGCCCTAGCGGCGATGGCGGAGCTGATAGCGTCGAACAACGACGAGGAGATCCAGGGCGAACCAGTGCTGCTCGAAAAAACGGAGGAGGCCCCGACGGAGGAGATTGACGTCCAGGGCGTCCCGGAGACTGAGCCGGCCGATGTTCAGGATTCCGCCGACACGACAGAGTATGAGATCCCAGCCGAGCCGGAGTTGATTGAGGCGGATATGCCCGCGCCGGAGTCGGATCTGAGCGCGGAGGCAGAGCTGGAGGCGGATGTCGAACCCGAGCCGACGGCGGAGACGGAACCGGAGGAGACGCGGGAATTTCCTGAGACGCCGGAGGCGCTTGAAGAACCGGAGGCGGCGCAGGAAACCCCGGCGGAACCTGAGCCCGAGGCCGAACCACCGAGACCTCGCAGAGGACGGAGGCCGAGAGCCGAGGCGATAGTCGCCCCAGAGGAAGAACCGGAGGCAGCTCAGGAGACGCAGCAGGAACCCGAGGCCGAGCCGCGGAAACCCCGCAGGGGACGAAAGCCAAGGGCCGAGGCGATCGCCGCCCCCGAGGAAGGACCGGAGGCAGTTCAGGAGACGCAGCCGGAACCCGAGCCGCAAAAACCCCGCAGGGGGCGCGCGCCAAGGAAACCCGTGGCGGAGGCGATTGTTGCCGCCGAGGACATGCCGGAGACAGAACCTGAGACGGCGGCGGTATCCGAGCCAGAGGCCGAACCGCAGAGGCCGCGCAGAGGGCGCGCTCCGAGAAAGCAGAATATCGAGGCGGTTCCGGCGCCTGATGGCGAGCAGGAATCTGGGGCCGAGGCAGAATCTGGGGCCGAGGCGGAGCCGGAGATAGAGATGAAAAGACCCGGAAGGAGACGCGCCGTCGGAGGACTGGGAGCGGGCGTGTCCGCCCCGGCCTCGGAGGACAAGCCGAGGCGGGGCAGGCGCAAAAACAATCCATAATGATACAGCCGATTGAATAAACCGCGTGGAATTTTACTGACGGCGATTGCGGTGGCAGCGAAGATTTTAATCTTTACCCTTTAGGCTTCTGATTTTAAATTGCTATGACGTGTCCGATTAACGGAGGGCGATAATATTGGTCGATCATGTGCGGCACCACAAGGTCCCCTCGACGGTCAAGATGCCGGGGACGAGTCCCGACGGCGGTCTTGGCGTCCACACCGAGGAGATCATGGATGGAATGGACAAGATCAGGGCGGTCGCCGCCCTGGTTGAATCCGTCATTGTCTGGCGCGCACAGCACATAGCGTGGAACGTGGACATATACAAAGCGGAGCCCCTGCTGTTCCGCCTCATCTTCAAGGAGGGCTCGCAGAATCCTCAGGCGATGGACCTCCTGGCTCGAATTTACTTCCAGCAGAGCAAGTACGAGAAGGCGAAGGACCTGTGGAACAGGGCGAGCGAGCTGCAGGAGGGCAACCCCGCGCTGCGCAGGACGGCCCAGGCGATGAACGGCATTGCGAAGTCGCCGTCGTCCGCCATCCTGAGCCACAGGATAGGCGTGTTGATGAGGGGCGCGCTTCTGGTCTGCCTGCTCTGCGTCGCGGGCTGGGGCGGCGTGAGGGGGGTCGAATCCCTCACGAAGTGGGCGGATGGACCGAACGTCGCGGTACAGAACCTGACCGGACGCTTCCATTACGAGTACGACTCCGTGACGAGGAACATGGTGTACGTTCCCGCGACGGAGACCGTCGAGAGCACCGGCGAGATCGTTCCTACAGCGCCGCCGTCCGTGGAGGGCAGCGAGAGCTACAATATCGGCTTCACGCGAAAGAAGGCGGAGAACGGCCGTGACCTCGGCCGCATCGAAGTGGCGGTCGAGCGCGTCGGATCGACCATCAGGGCGTCTGGCAGGATACCGAACCTGTACGTGCGTTACCTGGTCGAACAGTCGCTCTGGGATATTCCGGGCATAACGGACGTCGACCTGCGCGGGCTGGTGGTCGATCGCAGCTACCGGGTGAACAGGGGTGACAGCCTCTGGCTCATAGCGAAAAAAGTCTACGGCCAGGGCGCATCGTGGACGCTGCTCGCCAAGGAGAACAACCTGGACAATCCGAACAGGCTGAAGATAGGGCAGGAGCTCTCGCTTCCCCTCGGCGACGAGGTGCTTGTCCACAGCGA
>JAISRP010000185.1 GCA_031273585.1 Synergistaceae bacterium | reverse complement strand
GGGGCGGAGCCCCAAGGTTTCAGCTTTTTCGTCCGACGAGGTGATCCTCGCTGGTTGGCGCGACGGACCTCTGCTGTACGATTTTCGAGCCTGGGGGAACGTCGTCGGTTATCCAGACGTTGCCGCCTATCACGGAGCCGGCTCCGATGGTCACGCGGCCCAGTATCGTGGTGCCGGAGTATACCGTCACGTTGTCCTCCAGAATTGGGTGCCGCGGCAGTCCCTTTATCGGGTTTCCGTCCGAATCCTTGGGAAACGACAGGGCGCCCAGCGTGACGCCCTGATACAGCCTGCAATGGTTTCCTATTATCGCGGTCTCGCCTATCACGACGCCGGTGCCGTGGTCTATGAAGAACTCAGTTCCGATGTGCGCGGCAGGGTGTATGTCTATTCCCGTGTTCGAGTGTCCCATCTCGCTGATTATCCGGGGGATGACAGGAACGCCCAGCCGGTGCAGCTCGTGCGCTATGCGGTGGTTCGTCATTATATGTATGGATGGGTAGCAGAATATCGTCTCGGCCTTGCTCTTTGCGGCCGGGTCGCCCTCGTAGGCGGCCAGGACGTCGCCGTCCAGGAGGCTGCGGATCGCGGGAAGCCCCTTCATGAAATCACGCGCCATGGCGAGCGCCGTCGCCTCGCACTTCGAGCAGGCGTCCTCGTCGTCGGCGCAGGAGAAACATATTCCCAGCCGAATCTGCTCGGTCAGTATGCGGAATATGGCGTCGAGGTTATAGGCGAGCTGATGCCGCCTGGACTCGCCGCAGGCTCCGCCGGGGCCGAAAAAACCCGGGAAGAATGCCGCCCGAAGGAGCCGCATCATGTTCTCGAGCTCGGAGATCGAGGGCATCTCAGTCGTGTGGTACGGTATGTTGGGCTCGCGTCCGGCCGTTGGCGCCTCTAAAAACGCCCTCGTGATTCCGATGATGTCGGGATATCCGGCGCCGCGGTCCCCTGCCTCGGTCGAGTGGTTCATTGGCTTACATCTCCAATCTGACTAATAAATCTGCTCGTACGTCATCTTCTCCCATATCATCCGCCTTGCGTCCCTGCACTGCCTCCAGTTCCCGTTAAGGAAGTTGCGGGATATGTCCGCGTAGGTCCCGGCGGGTATCTCCCTCAGGCCGACAATCGAGTAGCCGATTGTGTTGCCCTCCCTGTCGATGAAGGCGACCCGGAGGGAGACCTTCACGTCGAACGCGGAGACGTTTTTCAGCCTTACGTCGAGCCCGGTCTTCGACACGGTCATGTCAGAAAACTCGATGTCCGTGCCGCCGATGGAGCCTGAGTTGTCCCACGCAAGCGCGCTGGGGGCGCAAATCATCAGAATCGCCAGCAAGACGGCAAGTGGAAAAATTTTTTTCACGCGCGTTACCTCCCCTCGAAAATATCTTCCCCCGTTGGTTCTCGAAGATTATACATCAGGGATGCTGAAAGGGGCAAAAAAAACGAAAGGCTCCTGCCCTGAGCGACGGGAACGCCGGGCGGGAGCCTTACCAGTTCTTGCAGACGGAGAGCTTTGATCGTGCCAGCCTCATAGTCTGCGGCATTGCCACTACCATAAACGCTATATTACACTAAATGCTTGAAACATGCAAAAAATGACGCTTATTTTTCCGGTCCCATCCCGATTTTCCGCAAGTTGAGATAAAATGGGGAAATCCGGCGGAATGCCGGTAATTTTAAAATCGCGGCGTAAGTTTACGGGCGGAAAAAGCATTATGTTATGCACAGGCCTTACTCGGTCGGCGGAAAGGACTGGAATATGCAGGAAGACATTCTGATGACGAGAATTGCTGAGGGTGACGAGGACTCTTTCGTTCAGCTCTACGAACTTTGGAGCAGGAGGATAATGGCTTACGCCCTGAGATCCCTCAAGGACCTTCACGAGGCTCAGGATGTCGTGCAGGAGACTTTCATACAGGTGTACAGGTCGGCGCCGACTTACAAGGCGGAGGGAAAGTTTGCGGCGTTCGTGCTGAGAATAGCGGGCAACCTGGTGCGCCATCGCTTCAGGGGCCGGAACGGATACGCGAACGCCCGGAGCGCGGAATCCCTCACGGAGATGATGGAGGAAGAGTGGCATTTGGTTCCCGAGAGCCTGACTCACTCCCCCGAGGAGGGAATCATCGAGGGCATCGACGTGGAGCGTATGCTCTCGATGCTGCCGGTAAGACAGAGGGAGGCCCTGATCCTGGTGGCGGGGGGCGTCCCGTACGCCGACGCCGCCTCGATGATGGAAATAACGACCGACGCCTTCGCCCAGCTCGTGCTGAGGGGGCGGCGTGCGCTGAAATCGAAGGTAAACACGATGAGAGATGTGTTTTAAAATTCTGGAGGCGGGTATTTCATGAGGGTTGAGGAAGGGATCATCGATTGTGGAGACTGTGAGCTCCTTATAAGCAAGTCCTGCGACGGCGAGTGCACGTCGGAGGAGATAGTGCTCTTGGGCTCGCACCTCAGGGAGTGCGGGGACTGCCGCGTGAAGATGGACGAGTACAGGGAGATCAGCTCCAGGATATCGTCGCACATTCTCGAGCTGTCGTGCCCGCCGCCGCCCGAGCTGCCGGCCAGGGAGACGGGATTGCTGCGCAGGATAGCGGGCGGGGGCAGCCTTATGAGGTACGCGGCGGTTCTGGGAGGAGTGGCGGCCGGTTTTCTGTTCTTCTTCTCAGGGCACTTCGCGGGCTATTACCAGGCTCAGTCGAAGGTGGTGCGAAACCTGTCCCCCGTGGCAGTCACGACGCCGTCGCTCTGGGCCGCTGACCGCCCCTCGAACCCTCTCCTCACGGCGAACCTGGAGTCGGAGCAGCCCTTCACGGACGGCATAGGGAGGTACAGGTCGGCCATTGCCGAGGAGCTGCGAAGGGACAATGTGGACTGGATGAAGGTGCGGGAGCTGGTCGAGTCGATGGGCGAACTCAGGACCGACCTTGAGCTGCTGACGATACACATGGCTTATATCGACATACGCTCCGGCAGCTCGCCTACGTCCGTGGCCAATCACTGGGAGGCCATAGGTTCCATGAAGGAAAGGACGGTTCTCAAACCATGATGATGGTTATGAAAAAACCTCTGGCGCGCCTCGCGTTCATAGCCGTCCTGGTCTGCTCGTGCCTTGTGCCGTACGCGGCGTCCGCGGTAGAGGTCGAGGAGGCGGTGGAGGCGGGTATGAGAGAGGCCCTGTCCGGAGCCGGCCTGTCGGACTCCGACGCCGTCAGGATAGCGCGGCAGTATATGTTCATGGGCACGGTGATGATAAAGAACACCCAGCCCTCCTCGCTCGAGGAGGAGGAGGAGTTCCTGAATCAGTCGAGGACGGTGGGGGAATCCCTGGGACACGCCCTCGGCATAACCCACAGGCTCTACGGCTACAACAAGCTTCAGGAAACTGCGACTGTCATGATGCACTCCGTCAGGGCCGGCGTGCGGCCGGATGTGGCAGCCGAGACGTACTCGGCGCTCGCTGCCAACGGCTATGCGTTTGACGCCTCCGTCTCGCTTCTGCACGAGATCTCCGAGGCCGTCAGGACGATGCGGGCGGACGACGGCGGAGCCGCCATCTGCGCGACCATCGGTCAGAAGGCCCTCGAGAACGAGACGCTCGGCTCCCTCAAGATGGCCGTGGTCACCGCGGTCGAGCAGGAGAGGGCGCGGCAGCTCGCCATCCTGGCGAAGAACGAGGAGGAGCGCAGAAGGCGCGACAGCGGCGGAGACAGGGACGGCGAGCAGGTTGCCTCATCCGGCGGCGGCAATAACGGCGGCGAGGGCGGAGGCCCATCCGGGACCTCCGGAGGGGACGTCGGAAAAGGCGGCGGCGAGAGCGATCCCGGCGGCGCCGAGGACGGCCAGGGGGGGGGGCAGGAGGACTCCGGGCAGGAAGGCTCCGAGGAGGGCGAATCCTCCGAGGGCAGCTCCGGACCGGGGGAAAACTCCGACCCTGGGTCGAGGAATGAATAGAAAAATATCCTGCTGATAACGCGGCCCCCCAAACGTCGGGGGCCGCGTTTTTGTGTGCCCGGCATGGGCGCGAGCTAGGTGGTGAAAGTCCGCCACTAAAACATGCTCTAAACCCGCCGCCCCTATACGACCATTGCGCCTCCAAACGCGGCCTCGCCGTGTATCTGGCGCAGCATGGCGACGCACACCTCAAGCGCCCTCTTGCCGTCCCGGAGCCCCACCAGGGGCTCGCGTCCCTCTCGGATGCAGTTTACGAAGTCCTGAAGTTCCAGCTTCAGCGGCTCTCGCTTCGGGAAGACGGGGTGCTCCACGACCTCGACCATGCCGCGGCCGGGGTGCTGAACGCA
>JAISRP010000108.1 GCA_031273585.1 Synergistaceae bacterium | reverse complement strand
GCAACCGCCATCGGCAAAATTCCACGCGGTTTATTCAATCGGCTGTACCTACCCGTTGGTGATGTCGGCGTTGTTGTCCTCTCCGCCCTCTTTGCCGTCGGCGCCGAGTGATATTATATCGTAATCCCCGCGCTCGCCCGGGCATACATAAATATATTCGTTGCCCCAGGCGTCCTTCGGCAGAGTCCTGCTGTTGAGATAACCGCCCCTCTGATAGTTCCGCGGCTCCGGCGGGGTCGTCGGCTTCTCTATCAGAGCCTTGAGCCCCTGCTGCGTCGTCGGGAAAAATCCGTTGTTCAGGTGAAAAAGTTCGAGGGACTGCTCTATCTTCGTTATCTGCGTCTTGGTGGCAGTCACCTTCGCCTGCTCGGACTGGCCTATCAGGCGCGGTCCTATTATAGCCGCCAGCATACCTATTATGACCACCACGACCATTATCTCGACCAGCGTGAATCCCCCGTGTTTTCCTCCGCCCTGCATTTTAACACCTCCCAAGCATATTCTGCCGCGCATTATTATATACCCTTTAATGCCGCGGGCACGATGAAACTGCGTATTCCCGGCAAGACATGAGGCAATCAATATACCCCGGCCGCAGGAGGCCGCATTGTACATACGCGTCATGATCGGATAAAATGAGATCCGCAACGGACCCCTAGAAATTCGAGAGGTGAAGGGATGAGTCAGCCCGAGGATAAAAAAAGTTATCTGGCCAGGATAAGGAACTTCAGCATCATAGCGCACGTGGACCACGGCAAGTCCACGCTGGCCGACAGGCTGATCGAGACGACGCACACCGTCGAGAGCCGCAACATGAAGGCCCAGATACTGGATACGCTGGAGCTGGAACGCGAACGGGGCATAACGATAAAGCTGGTCCCGGTCAGGATGAGCTACAGGGCGTCCGACGGGGAGGTCTATATGCTGAACCTCATCGACACGCCGGGGCACGTGGACTTCGGCTACGAGGTCTCGCGCTCGCTCGCGGCCTGCGAGGGGGCGGTCCTGGTGGTCGACGCCGCCCAGGGTGTGGAGGCCCAGACCGTGGCGAACGCCTACCTGGCGGTCGAACAGAACCTCGACCTCATACCGGTGTTCAACAAGATAGACCTCCCATCGGCCCAGCCGGAGCGCATCGCCAGGGAGATCGGCGAGGTGATAGGCATCGACGCGTCGGACGCGGTCTTAGCGAGCGCCAAGGATGGCACGGGGGTGGACGAGATATTGGAGCGCATCGTCCGGGACATCCGCCCGCCGGAGGGCGACGCGGACGCCCCGCTCCGGGCTCTGGTGTTCGACTCGGTCTACGACAACTACAAGGGCGTCATAAGCTACGTGCGGGTCGTCGACGGCGAGCTGCGCGCAAAAAAAAACATATCATTCATGGCGACGGGCGAGGTATTCGAGGTCGAGGAGGTGGGGGCCTTCACGCCCTCCATGCAGCCGATCGCGCGTCTGGGCCCGGGGGAGGTGGGTTACATCGCGGCCGGGATAAAGTCGCTCTCCGACGCCGGCGTGGGCGACACGATAACCGACGCCGAACGCCCCGCCCCATCCCCGCTGCCGGGGTACCGCAGGGTCAAGCCTGTCGTCTTCTGCGGATTTTACCCGATAGAGCGGGAGGAGATAAACCTGCTGCGCGAGGCGCTGGAGAAGCTACAGATAAACGACTCCGCCATATCGTTCGAGCCCGAGTCGTCGACGGCGCTCGGCTTCGGCTTCCGCTGCGGATTTCTCGGCCTGCTTCACATGGAAATCGCCAAGGAGCGGCTCTACCGCGAGTTCGGCGTCGAGCTCGTAGCCACCGCCCCGAACGTAATATACCAGGTGAACCTGACCGACGGGACGACCATCGAGGCCCATCGCCCGTCCGACTTCCCCTCCGACGTCGTCCGTCAGGAGGAGGTGCTAGAGCCCTACATAAAGGTGACGATATTCCTGCCGGACGCCTACGTCGGCGCCTGTATGCAGCTCTGCCAGGACAGGCGCGGGACCTACGCCGGCATGGACTACATAACGCCGGAGAGGGTGCGCCTCGTGTACGACCTGCCCTTGGCGGAGTTCATCCTGGACTTTCACGACAGGCTCAAGTCCGTGACGAGGGGATACGCGTCGCTCGACTACGACCACGTCGGCTACAGGACCTCGGACCTCGTGAAGGTGGACATACTGATACAGGAGGAGCCGGTCGACGCGTTCAGCTTCATCTGCCACAGGGACGCCGCGTATCACAGGGGGCACGCCGTGGCAACGAAGCTGAAGGAGCTGATCCCCCGCCAGCTATTCGAGGTCCCGATACAGGCCGCCATAGGCAAAAAAGTCATAGTCCGGGTCAACGTCAAGGCGCTCCGCAAGGACGTCCTCGCCAAGTGCTACGGCGGCGACATCACCAGAAAGCGCAAGCTCCTCGAAAAGCAGAAGGAGGGCAAGAAGCGCATGAAGCAGGTGGGCCGCGTCTCGATACCGCAGGAGGCATTCATGGCGTTCATGGAAGTCTCGGGGGATGACGGCAAGTAGCGTCTACGTACACGCGCCCTTCTGCGAGTCGAAGTGCCCGTACTGCGCATTCGCGAGCGCCGTCCGCGCGGACGGGGACGAACGCCTCTACCTGCGGGCCTTAGCCGATGAAATATCGCAAAGGGCGTCCGGGGCTGGCAAAATCCGCACCCTCTACATCGGCGGGGGCACCCCGTCCGTCCTCTCTCCCGATTCATGGCGCGCCCTGCTGGACATCCTGGAGTCGTCGTTTCATTTCGCGGACGACCCAGAGGTCACGGTCGAGGCGAACCCCGGCTCGCTCTCGCAGGACCATATAAACCTGTGGAGGTCATGGCGGGTGAACCGCGTCAGCATAGGGGTACAGAGCATGAGCGACGCCGACCTCATCTTCCTCGGCCGTCCCCACACTGCGGCGCAGGCGGTTCGGGCCGCCACAATGTGCAGGGACGCCCGGTTTGACGTGTCGCTCGACCTCATGTTCGGCCTGCCCGGGGGGACCCTGCGGGAGTGGGCCTGGTCGCTGCGCGCCGC
>JAISRP010000291.1 GCA_031273585.1 Synergistaceae bacterium | reverse complement strand
TGAACCTGCGGGTTTGGGGGAGCCCCCCGGGGGGGGACTCCCTCGCCTTGCAGGGTCTTGGAGCGGAACCCCGCGGTTTTAATTCACTGGTTTATAAAATTACCACGCTCTCGGGATGTACTCGAAGTCCCAGGAGACCTCGATGGGCTCCTTCCAGAAGCGGCCGGGAACGCCCGTTTCCTTGTCGACGTGCAGGAGGTAGCTCTGCTTCTCGGGGCTGTCGATGATGAAGGTGATCTTGTACGTCCCTGCGCCGTCAAGCGTGACATTGTTGCCGTAGTGCGGGCCGTCGGAGGCGCTCATGGGCATGAAATTTCCCTCGATGACCTTGTCGCTGCCCTTCTTCTGAGCGCGGTACTTGACGGTGAGGTTTGGCACGAAGTCGCCCGCGCCGTAGCCGAGATCATTGCCCTCCACCGCGGAGATGTCGGCCTCGAGGTGCATGTCGGACTGCGACGCCGGAAGGCCGCCCAGCTCGGCCGGCTCCATGTCAACCGGCTGGAAGTAGACGCCCGCAATATTGAGGGGGCCGACTATCTGATCGTCGCCTATCGGAAACTCCTCGAATCCGGCAGTAGCCTCGCCGGGCGCAGGGGCCGCCGCCTCTCCTGATACCACAAACGCCGAACAGATGATGAGTGCCGCCAATACCAGAAACTTCCCGAACTTCATTGCATAAAACCTCCTGTAAGTTTGAGTTTTGGAAAATCCGACCGATCGCCCAAGCGACGTTTTATCGCTTGAAATTGCGGAGCCCCTCGGGTTTTTGATATATACCCCCTCAGGTATTCCCTGGCGATAAATCGGTTTTTCCCTTTGTATTTAGATCCCGCGCCGCATCGTCACGCTGCCATCGCCCTTGCCTTGCGGCCCTTCGCCCTGTAGTGGAACAGAGAGGCAATGGCCAAGAGCAGCAGGACGGCCTGTGGCAGCAGGGTCTCCACGGTCGGGTAAATACCCAGTATATCGATTGACTGGACAAAGTTCACCGGCGTCACGCTGATCACATCGGCCTCCTGCAGCTCCTTGACGCCTCCGCCGGCGAAGGCCACCGACATGATGTACATTAAGATGCTGGTCGCCATGAAAAATGGCTTGATCGGAATCACGAGCGATCCGTAGCGGACTACGGCGAATATGATTACGAGCGCGGCGCAGCCCACCAGAAAACCGATCCACACCATGTTCCTGTAGGTGTCAGTCTCGCCCAGCAGGGCCTGATAGAAGAGAATCGTCTCCGCACCCTCGCGGAAGACCGCCAGGAACGCCGCCGCGCCAAGAGCGAAGCTGCTGCCCGTCTCGATGGCGGTCTGGACCTTGCCCTCGATGTACTGCTTCCAGGCCTCTGCCTCCGCCTTCGCAACCATCCAGTTGCTGACGAAGAAGAGCACGACCACTGCGAGCAGCATGGCAACCCCCTCGAGTATCTCCTGATTCGCGCCGCTCACCTCGAAGACGAACTGAATTGCCACCGCCGCGATTCCGCTGGCGACCAGGGCGGCAAATCCGCTTATGTAGACGATGCGAGTCTGGCGCAGGTTGCCGGAGCGGATCAGGTAGGCTGCAATCGCCGCTATCACCAGGATCGCCTCGAATCCCTCGCGGAGTATTATGAGAAGCGAGGCCAGGAACACCCCCGCGGCGCTCTCCTCCTTGCCGTCGAGCTGATTTGCATCCTCGCGGAGCATCTTCTTCAAATTATCGAGGGAGGCCCTCACCTCCTGAAGGGAAGCCCCCTCGGTCATGAGCCTCTTGACCGCGCTGAACTGATACTCGACGGTGGACGCCCTCTTGCCCGATATGTACGAGAGGACCGCCCGCTCGACGCCCTCCTTCTCGTAATAGCCGAAATAAGCGTCGTTGACGAAGTCCTTCGCCCCGTTCGCATCCTGCTTCGTATACGCCTCATAAGCGTTGTCGAGAGAAATGTGCATCTGATCGATTATTTCGTTCCAGGATGCGTACCTGGCGGCCTCGGATGTGCCGCAGGATGAGAGAAGGATTACACACGACAGAGTCATCCCGAAAATACGTAAAGCGTTTCGCATTGCCATGAATTACTCCTTTCAGTACAGTCGTTCACGCCGGTCCCAGAGGTGTCAATCATCAAAATCACCACGCGGACAACGACAGGATGATCGCCCTCCGGGTTATGTTCGCAACAACAAACAATATAAAATTACATACATCCTGCGCAGACTAATTGCCGCTGCCCATGAATTGGATGCGATACGAATATTACCTCAGCAAGTTGGTCTTGTCAAACATAAAACGAATTAAGAACAAATAATGAATCCATGTCCGGCATAATATTCAAATATGCTATTTAGATATATTAAAATCATTCGATGATGCATGAAATACGCAATATACGCTATGCATATACCACGAGCCGGACGGTTGGGCTTGCCTTGCGTCAATCATTAATGTAAAATTTGATTGTTGCGTCAAACATTCATAAATACAATTAAGGAGGAGTGTTTCATGAAGCGTTTTTTCAAATTCTTTGCGGGGGTGACTGCCTTAACTCTGTTTTCCGTCTCCGCGGCCGTCGCCGACATAAGGCTCCCTGACCCTCAGACAGAGGGCGGGATTGGCCTGTTTCAGGCGCTGAAGGAGCGCGCGTCGGCGCCCGGCGGGGACTTTCCCACCGCGCCCCTTTCCATGGAGGAGCTGTCCACCATATTATGGGCGGCAACCGGCCTGAACAGGGGCGACCAGGGCTGGACCGTGCCGATGGCAAACGGGCTGCCGCCGTACGTCGATATTTACGCCGCGCTCGACTCAGGGGTGTTCAAGTACGACTGGGGTTCAAACTCGCTCATAGAGGTTTCAAAGGAAGATATAAGGGGAAATATAGGCTCGCAGAACTTCGTAGCGCAGGCGTCGTGCAGCCTGATCCTGGTATCGAGCGAGGAGGGGCTCGCGAAAGTGAACGACGAGCTCAAAAAGCAGTTCGCCCACGTGGCGGCCGGCGCCATGACCCAGGATATTTACCTCGCCTCCGCGGCGCTCCACGTAGGGGCCCGCTACATCCATTCGTTGAAATACCCCGAGACGAGGAGCGCGCTCGGCATCCCCGACGGGGATGAGATAATCTGCCTCATGATACTGGGCAAGTAGGGCAGGCCCGTCGCGCGGCGCTCGTTCGATGCCGCCCCGCTACAGCCATTCGGCGAGCTCGGCCGCGTCGAACTCCCTGCCGTGCGACGGATAAATCCGTTTTGCGCCCATGTCCAGGACCATCCGCCAGGATCGCTTTATATCGTCGGTCGACGATCCGTATATCGGCATGTGCCGCCAGATGCCCGACAGGGGTTGTGTTATGGCCAGATCTCCGGCAAAGAGGTCTCCGTCGTTAGTCTGCACGCTTATCGATCCTTCGGAGTGCCCGGGCGTGTGGATTATAGCGGCCGCGAACCCGCAGCCGTCGATTCGCATGCTGCCGTCGACGATTAAGTCCGGGTCGACCGGGGTGAAGGCAAAAAATCGCTTGGGGACCAACCGGCGTCCGATGAACGCCTTCATGCGTCCCAGCGCGTTCAGCCCGTCGGATATGACGAATTTGCCAGATCTCAGGACCTCAGCCTCGAGACGGTGAATAACGACAGGGGCGTCCGATAGCTCCCTGATTGCGGACGCTCCGCCGACGTGGTCGTAGTGGGCGTGGCTCAGCACGACCAGTGATATATCGCGCGGACTGCAGCCGGCGGATCTGATTCCGGCCAAAAGCGAACCCGCGGACCTTGGCTTGCCCGAGTCGAACAGCAGCCAGCGCCCGCCGGACTCCATCAGCCACGCGTTTACCCCGTCAAGCCTTATGCGGTGAATTTTTTTCCGGCCGAATGCCATGTCAGATCATCATCCATCCTCGCCTATAATTATTTCAGTATGTTCCAAAAAATGCCTGTCACACGCATAATTTGTGATTTTCAATGTAATTGTGCGCCATTCATGCTGTAAAATTGCCCGCTTGATTATATACTGTCGTACATGAGGTCGCTGTCTTTTTTTCGATTGACCCGCGGGCAGGACCTTGGGGCTCCGCCCCAAACCCTGCCAGGGAGCTCGCTCCCTGGACCCTATTCTTATTTTTTTGTTTTCGCCCGCAGGGCG
>JAISRP010000083.1 GCA_031273585.1 Synergistaceae bacterium | reverse complement strand
TCGCCCTCTTGGGCGAAAACAAAAAAACTTGATGGAGGTCCAGGAGGCACTGCCTCCTGGCCGGGTTTGGGGCGGAGCCCCAAGGTCCTGCCTGTGGGCGCGGGAGGCGCCCGCTGTTTTGAGTCTAGTGTTGTTGACAATGGTCCATTCGTGAATATAATTAGCCATCGATCATTGGACAAATTACGGCTGTTACGGCTGCTTATGTAAATACTTTTTCCGCATGGAGGGCATGGCATGAAGTTTCTGAAATTGATCGACAGGCACTTCGAGGACGCTGCGGCGGCATTGCTGCTGTTGGTTATGGTCTCGATCTCCTTCGTGAACGTGGTGAGCAGATATTTTGCCAATCTCTCGCTCGCCTTTACGGAGGAGCTCACGGTCTATCTGTTCGTCTGGATGACGATACTGGGGACCGCCATTGCCTTCAAGACCGGGACGAACATGATGGTCGTGTTCTTTAACGGCCTTCTGCCCAAGGGGGTCCGTAAGGTCGTCTTCATTTTGTCGACGGCGCTCTCGCTGATCTTCTTCGCCTCCCTGGCGTACCTCGGGTGCATGGAGGTTCGCGACGAGATAATGCTGGGCGCCATGACCGAGTCCATATACATGCCGCTCTGGTACTTCACGGTATCGATACCGGTCGGCTCGTGCCTCGTCATGGTGCGAATCATCGGTCACGCTGTACGAACCCTGCGCGACGGCTCGTACTGAGCAGGGGCGTAAATTCTGGAGGGATTGTCTTGGATCCGACTATACCGTTCATATTTATTTTTCTGACCCTCATAGGCATTGGCGTTCCAATCGCGATATGCATGGGGGTGACCGCGCTCGGAGTGGCGTGGTACATGGACCTCGGGGTGCAGATGTTCTCCTACAATTTTTTTGCGAACATAGCCAAGTTCCCGCTGCTGGCGATTCCGTTCTTCATACTTGCGGGAATACTGATGGAGAGGTCCGGCATAGCGGAGAGGCTCGTCACCTTCATAAGGGAGTGCATGGGGAGCATCACGGGCGGGATGGCAATAGCAGCGGTCACGGTGACGACATTCTGGGGCGCGCTCTCCGGGTCCGGGCCGGCTACCGTGGCGGCTCTCGGTGTCATACTGATCCCAGGCATGGTCAGGGCAGGCTATGACAAGGCATTTTCCACCGCCGTCATCTCAGTCTCCTCCGGGCTCGCCATAATCATACCCCCAAGCATAGGGTTCATAATCTACGCCGTCCTGACGAGCGTCTCCGTGGGCGGGATGTTCGCGGCTGGAATAATTCCGGGAATCGTCATGGCCCTGTGCCTCATAGTCAGCATTTTTTTCACGAGCAGAAAGAGGGGCTGGAGGGGCGAGCCCAGGCGGCAGAATCTGTTGAAGTCAATGTTGAAGGCCGGCTGGGCGCTCTGCTCTCCGGTGATAATACTGGGCGGCATCTACGGCGGAATATTCACCCCTACGGAGGCCGCCGCGGTGGCGGTCTTCTACAGCCTCTTCGTCGGGGTGTTCGTGTACCGGAAGATCGGCCCCAGGGAGCTGTACGAAATCCTGCGCTCGACTGTGGCCTCGTCCGGGATCGTCATGCTGCTCATCACGTGCGGCGGGCTGTACGCGTGGGTTTCCAGCACAATCGGGATGATCGACAGGCTGTCCGGGATGATAATGGGCCTCTCCGACAAGGGGTGGGTCGTCATGATCGTGATCAACATCATGCTGCTCATAATGGGCATGTTGATCGACGGCGCGTCGCTGTACTACGTATTCACCCCGGTCCTGTGGCCGGTCATTCAGCACTTCGGCTGGGATCCCGTCTGGTTCGGGGTGGTCATGACGATGAACATAGCGATTGGCGGGGTAACGCCGCCCGTTGCGGGAAATCTGTTTCTCGGGGCCAGAATCGCCGGCCTCACCATGGAGGAGGTGACTCCCTGGATAATACCGCTCGTCATAGCGTCAGTCGTCTCACTGATCATAGTATGCGCGTTTCCGGCCACGGCCACTTTCCTCCCCAGGCTCTGGGGTCTGATGTAAAAGAAGGAGGTTAGATTTCATGAAATTGTGGAAAAAAATTGCCCCGATCGCCCTGGCGCTGTTCGTCTCCGCAATGTCCGCCTCGGCTGAGGCGGCGTTCAAGTCCGAGTACAAGATGCACGTCAACGTGGGGGAGAACACCGCGTGGGGGCAGGCTGCCCTCATGTTCGCCAACAAGGTCAACGATTACACCGGCGGCAAGGTCAACATCAAAATTTACTGGTCGGCCCAGCTCATCTCCGGCAAGCAGGCGAGCGAGCTCATGTTCATCCGCAACGGCACCATAGATTTCTCCCTGACCGGAACCAGCAATTTCGCGAGCGTGATCCCGTCGTTCGACATCTTCAACCTGCCGTTCTTCATCTCAAACAACAGGGACAAGTTCAAGGCGTTCGACGCCCTCATATTCGGCAAGACTGGGGAGACCTTGGCCAACATAGCCCACGACACGGGTGGGACCACGATAATTCAATGGACCGAGAACGGATTCAGGGAGCTGCACTACAGCGAAAAGCACAGCGCCATACTGACGCCCGAGGACATGAAGGGCCTGAAGATTCGCTACGTCTCGTCCCCGCTATATCAGGACACGTACCAGTCCCTGGGCGCAAATCCGATGGTGATCAACTGGAACGAGGCGCTGCAGGCCTTCCAGCAGGGGCTCGTGGATGGCGGCGAGAACTCGTACTCCATATTGATGAACTATAAGATATACGAGTTCCACAAGCAGATGACGGAGTGGAGCTACGCTGTCCCAGCCATGTTCTACTGCGTGAACAACGCGGTGTGGGACTCCTTCGACGACGACGTCAAGGGCCAGATAAAAAAGGCGGCGTCCGAGGCCGGGGACTGGCTCCGCGCCGTCTCGCGCCTTGGGCTCGACGACGGGTGGGGCGAGCAGTACCTGAAGTCCGTCGGCCTCTTCCCGCCGGACCCGGAGATCGCGCCCCTCTCGATCTACGAATTTATGGAGGAAAAGGGAGTTAAGATCAACCGCCTGACGCAGGAGCAGTACGCCGCATTCCAGAAGGCTGTCGAGCCGGTTTACGAAAAGTGGATCCCGCGGATCGGACCTGAGATCGTCGAAACAGCCAGGAAGGAAATGGCGGCCGTCAACTGAACCCAAAAACACAGGCAAAACCTAGGAAAAGGCTGATTTAACGTTAGGGGCCTAAAGGGTAAAGATTAAAACCCTGATCGGCCCTGCATCCTCAAACGGCAAAATGTCGTTCGGGCGATTTAGTCAGCGCTTCCCTAGAGGCCAGGCCTCTTGGACCTCAAGTAAAATTTTTCTTTGACAAGGCGGCCCCGCCGCGGAATAATCATCCGGGCGGGGCCGATTTATTTCCCGAATTTTTTACATTTCGACAGGGGCTGATAAACCGTGAAGTTATCGGAAATTTCAAAATGGATGGAGTCCGCAGGGATGCCTGGGGAGGATCGCCATGACATACCGTCCAGCGAGCGGCGCTTCCCGGACGGTTCGTGGTACAGGTACGAGCTGTCCGCCATAGAGCACGCCGACGTGCTCGAGGCGGCGGTGGACGAGGCAGAGAGGCGCAAGACGGTGATATCGAGGGTAAACGCCTTCTTCCAGGGCGGGATACTGTACGACGCGGGGGAGATAAGGGCGTACTCGCAGATTGCGGCCGAGAACGGGATAGAGGTGCTGGCCTGTCCGGGACCGAGGCTCTGGTGGGACGTAGGCAGGCAGAACGTGACATCGGAGGGCGGGCGCTGCGGCGTTTACTCGAGGGGCTCGAACGAGGTTCGCAAGGTCGTGGCCGACATCATGAGGCTGTACGAGAACGGGATGAGGGGCTTCCTGCTCGTGGACGACGGATTGCTCGACCTGCTGCACACCATGCAGGAACAGGGGAATTTTCCGCGGGACGTGACCCTAAAGGTATCGGCGAGCTCGTCCCCGAATCACGGCTACGCGGTGAGGCTGATGGAGAAGCTCGGGGCAAGCTCGGTCAACCCGGGAGGGGATCTGACCCTGCCGATAATGGCCGGCCTCAGGCAGAGCACCAGCCTGCCCCTGGACATTTTTCTGCTCACCCCCCTCTCCCTGGGGGGCATAAACAGGTTCTACGACGCCCCGGAGATAGCCCGCATAGCGTCCCCGGTTTACTTCAGGATAGACCCTGCGCCGGAGCTGACGTACGGCTTCAACCAGCCATGGGCGAGCGACGCCCAGTACATCCAGCTCGCGCGAAAGAAGGTCAAGTACGCTCAGATCATCGACGAGCTCATATCGGAGAACGACGCCAAAATCAAAGGACCGGTGAAGTTCGCAAGCGACCTCAACATCCCAGTCAGGGACAAGTGAAAACCTTGGGGCTCCGCCCCAAACCCCGCCAGGAGGCAGTGCCTCCTGGACCTCCCTCAAGTTTTTTTGATTTACCCTGCGGGTAAAAATCAAAAAAACAAAATGGGTGTCCGGGGGACTGGTCCCCCGGCGGGTGTGGGCGGCGCCCACGCTCCTGTCCCCTCGCATTTGGCGCGCGGCGAGCGCGGCGTTATTTGCGGCGCTTTGTCATGAGCATCCCCAGGAGGATGGTCGCCTCGAAGAGGAGGTAGAGAGGTATTCCAAGCATCAGCTGGCTCGTTATGTCCGGCGGCGTGAGGACGCCAGCCAGGAAGAATATCAGGAGGACGATGTACGGCCTCATCGAGGCCGCCTTGCGGGGGCTCGCTATGCCGAGCGCGAAAAGGACGAGCGTGATGAGCGGCATCTGGAGCAGCAGGCCTGAAGCCAGCATGAGGCCCGAGAGGAGCGATATGTACTGCCTGAAGCCCCACAT
Organism: Synergistaceae bacterium; assembly: GCA_031273585.1. Taxonomy (GTDB): domain Bacteria; phylum Synergistota; class Synergistia; order Synergistales; family Synergistaceae; genus JAIRWR01. Next base: position 778 of record JAISRP010000083.1, on the reverse strand, counting down.
GGCCTCGACTCCGTCGCCGGACCCGAAGGACAGGAAGAACCTCAGCGCGGACGGGGCTAAAAATATGTAGGCGGCGGCGGATCCGGACAGAAACAACAGCGGCACGACGAGCAGGGAGATGACCGCGTATCTGCGCTCCCTGCCTATCAGGGCCGGCCATATGAACATCCCGGCCTGCAGGATGAGAAACGGAGACGAGAATACGACGCCCGCTGCGGCCGCTATGTGGAGGTACGCCATGAACTTCTCGGCGGGCGAGAATGAGTGGAGGCTCACCCCGAGGTTCGAGACCGGCGCCATCAGGAACGACGCGATGTGCCCTGAGAGCGCGAAAGAAACTAAAACAGAGGTCATAAGCACGATCAGCGCTCGTATTATGCGACGCCTCAGCTCCTCGAGGTGCTCGATCCATTCGCCCCCCGAGGCGCCTCCGTCATTTTTGCCGTCATTCGGAGGAGCCGGTATCAGTTTTTTCTGTCTCCTTCGTCTTGAGCGGATCCCCGCTCATGGCTGACTTGAATTCGCGTATGGCGTCGCCGGCCGCCCTGCCGACCTCCGGCAGGCGTTTAGCGCCGAAGAGCACGAGAGCTAAAATTATAAGCAGCGCAATTTCGCCCATGCCAAGACTCATATTATACCCCCCTCGCCGAATCTAAAATGGAAAATCGTCCGTGCCAGGCAGATCTAAAATCCCCTCGTCGCCGCCGTCGCTCGGGCGCATCCCCGGGGTCATCGTCTGAACTTTCACGCCCCTCATCACAAACGCCTTAGGCTGCGC
>JAISRP010000056.1 GCA_031273585.1 Synergistaceae bacterium | reverse complement strand
GGGATATCTTCAACGGCCCTCGCGGCATCCATGACGCCAGGGTTTTGTGCACAGTCGTCGCCGGAGAAGCGGTATACGGAGAGCTGTGAGGGATGGACCCAAACCCCGAGGCAGGACCTTGAGGCTCCGCCTCAAACTCCGCCGGGAGGCAGCGCCTCCCGGACCTCCTTCACAAAAAGAACAACTTCACCCTAGACAATGTAGCAACTCTCACACAACAGAGGAAGGAGACAAGTCTATTCAGCTCAATTAATGATGGGCTTCCTACCCAATTTTGCCGCAAATTAAAATGGGGGTCCGGGGGACTGGTCCCCCGGCGGGTGTGGGCGGCGCCCACGGTCTTTTCCCCGCGAATTTATTGGCACGCGCTTCAATTTGAATTTATACGTCATAGATGTTAATATTGTTAAATCAGTTCGATCTGCCCGTAGAGCGTTTAATCCTAGGAGGTTCGTTCATGTCATCAGAAAAAAAATCCAGGGACTACAAGGATACTCTTTTTCTCCCCCAGACAGACTTCCCAATGCGGGCCAACCTGGCGGCCCGCGAGGGTATATGGCTGGACTTCTGGAAGAAGGAGGACGTTTACTCGAGGCTTGTCGAGGACCGCAGGGGACGCGCTCCCTTCATCCTCCACGACGGGCCCCCTTACGCCAACGCGAGCATCCACACGGGCACCGCGCTCAATAAAATATTGAAGGACATTATCGTCCGCTACAAGTGGCGGAGGGGCTACTTCGCGCCGTACGTCCCCGGTTACGACACCCACGGGATGCCGATCGAGCACAAGGTCCTGAAGGACGCAGGCATCACGATGGACTCGATAGACCCGGTCGAGCTTCGCAGGAGGTGCGCGGCTCACGCCCTGAAGTACGTCGAGATACAGACGGAGGAGTTCTCCCGTCTCGGCGTGATGGGAGACTGGAAGAACCCGTACATAACCCTGCGGCCGGACTACGAGGCGGCGCAGATGGATATATTGGCCGAGATGGTCGAGGGCGATCTGGTATACAGGGGGCGCAAGTCGATATTCTGGTGCATAGAGTGCGAGACGGCCTTAGCCGCCGCCGAGATCGAGTACGAGGATGAGACGTCCCCCTCCATATATGTGTCGTACCCCTTCCCGGACGCGGCCGAGAAGTTCTCTCACTTAGCCGGGCGTGATGTGAACGTCATAATCTGGACGACGACGCCCTGGACGCTCCCCGCAAGCCTTGCGATCTCGGTGCACCCGGACTTCGACTACTCGTTCTGCGAGGCCGGGGACAAGGTGTATCTCCTGGCGACGGGGCTGAAGGAGGAGACCGCCAGGGCAACAGGGATAGAGTTCGGGGCGGAGCTCCTGAAGCTCAAGGGAAACGCGCTGGAGGGGCTGAAGGCGGCGCACCCGTTCTACGGCGGCAGGAGGATAATTTTCGTCCTGGCGGATTACGTCTCCCTCGACGCCGGCACCGGCTGCGTTCACACCGCGCCGGGACACGGAGCCGAGGACTACGAGACTGGGGTGAAATACGGGCTCGACATCTACAACCCAGTCGATCCCAAGGGCTTCTTCTACCCCGACACGGAGCTGGTTGGCGGGATGTCCCTCGAGGACGCGTCAAAGGCGGTCTTCAGGGTCCTCACCGAGTCCGGGAGGCTGCTCGGCAAGATGAAGATAACCCACTCCTACCCTCACTGCTGGAGGTGCAAGAAGCCGGTCATCTTCAGGGCGACCGACCAATGGTTCGTCGCGGTCTCGAAGTTCAAGGACAGGGCCCTCCACTGCATAGACAAGGAGGTGGAGTGGATCCCGGCGTGGGGCAAGGAGCGGATCTCGAACATGATTCGGGACAGGTCCGACTGGTGCATCAGCCGGCAGAGGATCTGGGGCGTTCCGATACAGGCGTTCTACTGCAAGGATTGCGGCGCCGTGATTTTGACCCCGGACCGCATCAGGGCGGTCGCCTCGCACATCAGGGAGCGCGGCAGCAGCTGCTGGTGGGAGGCCGGCCCGTCGGAGCTCCTGGGCGATCTCGCGGCGTGTCCCGGCTGTTCGGGACACAACATCGAGAAGGAACGCGACATCATGGACGTGTGGTTCGACTCCGGCTGCAGCCACAAGGCGGTTCTGGGGAACCGGGACGCCTGGCCGGACCTGCACTACCCGGCCGAGATGTACCTTGAGGGAAGCGACCAGCACAGGGGTTGGTTCCAGTCGTCATTGCTCACCTCCGTTGCCACGAAGGGGGTCGCGCCGTACAGGAGCGTGCTGACTCACGGCTTCATACTCGACGAGCGGGGCACGAAGATGTCGAAGTCGCTGGGCAACGCCATACTGCCCCAGGAGATCGTCGAGAAGTACGGGGCGGACATACTGAGGCTCTGGGTGGCGTCCACTGACTACCGAGGGGATGTCAGCATATCGCAGACGATAATTTCAAACCTCTCCGAGTCATACAGGAGGATAAGAAACACCGCCCGATTCCTCCTCGCCAACCTCAGGGGATTCGATCCAAAGCGGGACTCCATCCCCCGATCCGATCTCGCGGAGGTTGACAAGTACGTTCTGCTGAAGCTCTCCCGCCTCGTCGTCAGGAGCACGGAGGACTTCGACAACTACGAGTTCCACCTCCCGATGTTCAAAATACATCAGTTCTGCGACAACGAGATGAGCTCGTTCTACATCGACATATCTAAGGATAAGCTGTACGCCGACAGGGCGGACTCTCACGCCAGGAGGTGCGCCAGGTCGGTGATGTGGGAGGTCCTGCGGACGCTCACGACGATGATCGCCCCGGTTCTCTGCTTCACGTCGGAGGAGATATGGCAGGAGATAAGAAAGATGGACGCAGCCCTTCCCGTGAGCGTACACATGGCCGACTGGCCGGAGCCGAACGCCGAGGGCATCGAAAGCGACGTCCAGGAACGCTGGGACAGGATAATGGAGGTCAGGGGGGCGATCAGCCGCGCGCTGGAAGCGGCGCGCTCCCAGGGTATCATAGGGCACTCGCTCGACGCGTCAGTTTGGGTACGCCTGGGCGACAGATATTTCGACCTGGGCGACTCCGTCTCGGACGGGGACATGGAGACAATCGCCATAGTGTCCTCATTCGCCGCCGTGACCAGTCTCCCTGAGGCGTCGGTCATGTACGAGGACGATCTGACCGGCGTCGCGGTCGCCGTGAGCAAGAACACGGACGGGAAGTGTCCCCGTTGCTGGAAGCATCGGCCCGAGGTCGGGACCGACGCCGCGCACGAGGTCTGCAGCCGCTGCGCGGACGCGCTCGGGGCGATGTAGGGCAGGCGGGCGCCGTCCGGCGCGAACGGGGCTGCGGTGCAATTTCACAGTATGATCGTAACGGAGGAGATCTCCGGACACAGGCTTGATTTCGCGGTGTCGAGGGAGCTCGGCATAAGCAGGACCTACGCCTGCGGACTCATAAGGGACGGGCGCGTCGGGGCGTCGGACGGGCGCAGGGTAAAGCCGTCGATGAAGGTCGGGACCGGAGAGGAGTTCTCGATAGACGTCCCTCCGCCGGAGAAACTCGACCT
>JAISRP010000346.1 GCA_031273585.1 Synergistaceae bacterium | reverse complement strand
AAAATGGGGGTCCGGGGGACTGGTCCCCCGGCGGGTGTGGGCGGAGCCCACGATCTTCTGCGCGCGAGCTACGCGTCGACGTTCACGCTGGTTATGCCGTCGAAGCACTCCTTGGCCTCGCTGGCGTCCGAGGCGTACTCGGCTCTTCCCATGAGTCCGTAGGTGTAGCGCTTGCCCTGCTCCACCCCCGGCTGATCGAACGGGTTTATCCCCATCAGGCGGCCCGTAATGGCCGTCACGTACTCGTAGAAGAAGACCAGGGCGCCGATCGCGCGGGCGTCGACTCGCGCGAGCTCTATCCAGACGACCGGTCGGCCCGCCTTCACCAGCGCGGCGGCAGTGCTGTGCGCCTCGAGGCCCAGCATCATCCCCAGGCTCTGCCCGGAGAGGTACGACAGGGATGAGAGGGATTCGTCCTTCACCTTCGGCAGCTCTATGTCCCCATCGCGGCTTGCGACGTTTATTATGGTGTAGAGCTTGTCGTCGGGACCGGCGGTGTAGAGCTGGACCTGAGAGTGCTGGTCTATGGCCCCGAGGGCCCGGATCGGGGTGGTCCCGATCCCGTCCTTGCCGACGCTCTCGCCCCACAGCTGGGCAAACCACTCCGCGAAGGTCTCGAGCCTGTTGGAGTAGGGCATCAGCACGGCCATCGGGCGGGAGTTCCTCTCGTGGAACCTGTTGACAGCGGCGAGATACAGGGCGGGGTTTTCGCGCGGGTCCTGGCGCTCCGCCAGGAATTTTTTCATTTCGGCAGCGCCAGCCATGAGCTCCCGGACGTCGGCGCCGAGCGCAAACGCGGTGACGAGCCCGCAGGGGGACAGGACCGAGTAGCGGCCTCCGACGGACGGGGGGATCTCGAGCGACCTGCAGCCGGTGGCGTCGGCGAACGAGCGGAACACCCCTCCCTTGGGATCCGTTATGACCAGGATGTCCTTGTCAACGCTCCCGCCGACCGCGGCCGCCATCTGCGAGCGGAACCAGAGGAACTGCGACATGGTCTCGGCCGTCGCGCCGGACTTGCTGACGCCGATCAGCGCGACATGCGACCCTGCGACGCGGGCCCATATCGCGCGGGCCTTCTCCGGGTCGGGGTTGTCCGCCATGTAGAAGCGGGGGCCGCGCTTGCCGGGCGGCAGCTCGTTGTAGTACATGGGCAGCAGGGCCTGATGCAACATCAGGTTGCCGAGCGCCGACCCGCCTATGCCGACGTCTATTATGGCGTCGTACCCCTTCAGCCATATCGACGTCTCCAGAACCGACGAGACGTCCGCCTCCGGCAGGTTGTACCAGCCGAAGCCTGACTCCTCCGAGGCGCTGTTGTCGGCGATCCACTTAACGGCCTCTGCCAGCGGCGTCGCGAACTCCTCCATGCACTTGGCGAAATCCCCTGCGCCCCTCGACGCGCCGGCGGCGGCGCCGAACGAGAACGATATGCCTATCTTGCCTCCCATGACATCTCCCTACGCTTTCTTCTCGAACTCTTCGCGGGTGCAGCCGACCTCGACCACTATGCTCTGAACGTCGCCCGCTATGAAGAGGTGCCTGCGCTCCAGCGAGACCGTGACGTCAGTCACCTCCTTGATGTGCGAGAGTATATCCTGGGCGATCCTGAGGGCGAGCCCTGTGTGCGACCTGTATTTGGTGCCCATCATCACGTTCTTCGTCAGGTCGTAGATCTCCCCGCCCCTGAAATTCGTCTCGTTCACGGGGGAGGCGCTGTCTGAGTTCAACTCGACGCCGAGCCTAACGTCCACGAGGAAAACCTGCCCCAGCTCGCGCTCCACCTCCATTACGCCGTGAAAGGCGTGAAAGCTCATACCCTTTACAGAATAAGTACCGCGCATAACACCACACTCCATCCTCTTTTTAAAGAAAACCGTGAGGACGGCCATATTCCTCACGGTTTTCGATGATTGGCAAAAACGTCTCTTTAAATAGGACTCACTCGCCTATATTAGTCCGGCTTCCTGAAGGGCGCTCTGGATCTTGCCCTTGTCGAAGCCGACTATGTAGTTGTCCTCGACTTTCACGACCGGGACTCCCTGCTGGCGGGTCTTCTCCACGACCTCCCTGGCTGCGTCTCTGTTGGAGCCCACATCTATGGACTCATAACTGACCTTGAGCGAATCCAGGTAATCCTTGGCCTTGACGCACCACGGACAGCTCTTTGTTGAATAAACGACTACTCCCATTCGATATCACACTCCTCCGGTTGAAAAAAATCTGTCCTTATCATAGACAGAGTAAGTTGCAGCGTCAATAACTTATTCAACCAATTCTCAATAATCAACGTCGTTTACGTACGACTCCAGCTTTTTGTATTTATGCTCGGCGCCGACGTAGCGAATCGTGCCGCTCTTGGACCTCATCACGAGCGACGACGTCAGTATCGTGTCCCCCACGTACTTTACGCCGGAGAGCCAGTCCCCGTCCGTCACGCCAGTCGCCGCGAAGTACACGTTGTCGCTCGCCACGAGGTCGTCTAAGGTGAGGACCTTGTCCAGGTCCATGCCAAGATCCCTGCACCTGTCCGCCTCCTTCTTGTCCCTGGGCCACAGCTTGCACTGCATGTTGCCGCCGACGCATTTCAGAGCGCAGGCCGAGATGACGGCCTCCGGAGAGCCTCCCACTCCAACGAGCAGGTCGATGCCTGAGTCCCTCTTGCAGGTCGAGAGAGCGCCCGCCACGTCTCCGTCAAGTATGAGGCGTATGCGCACCCTCTCCGCCCGCATCTCGTTGATGAGATCCTCGTGCCGCGGCCTGTCCAGGATAACGACGGTCACGTCCTCGGCCCTCTTGCCCAGGGCCTTAGCCACTGCCCTGATGTTGTCGCCGATGGGGGCGTTTATGTCTATCACGTCCGCCGCCTCCGGCCCGGTCGCAATCTTCTGCATGTAGAATATATGCCTCGGGTCGTACATCGACCCGCGGTCCGCGAACGCGACCACGCTGACCGCGTTCTGGCGACCGCTGGCGGTGAGCGACGTCCCGTCGACGGGGTCGACGGCTATGTCCACGGCGGGGTCGGACCCACGGCCCAGCTTCTCCCCGTTGTAGAGCATCGGAGCGTTGTCCTTCTCGCCCTCCCCTATGACCACCACCCCGTCCATCGCCACGCTGTTTAAAACGACGCGCATCGCGCCCACTGCCGCGCCGTCAACGCCGTTCTTGTCCCCCCTGCCCAGCCACCTGCTGGCAGCCATCGCCGCAGCCTCCGTCGCCCTCACCATCTCGAGGGCTATGTTTCTGTCCGGACTTGACTTTGCCATATCTTCAACACCCCCTGTAAAATATGGTTATCCATAGCCGCCGGATCGCCCATGCCTCGCCCTGTCCTCGAAACAAGGCCTCAGGCAACTCGACGAATACTTTATTTATTATATTTCTCCTTGAAGATAGGGAATCGGCTAAATATGTCGTCCACGTAGCGGAGGTAAAATCCGACGTCGAACATCTCCTCGAGCCTGCCTGGGTTCGCCGCTATATATCCTGACATGCGGGGGTCAGACGCCAGCATCGATTCGAGGGAGCCCGACTCCTCCCCGGAGCTCACGGCATCCCAGCAGCGCATGGCGTTTTCCTGAACGACGGAGTAGGCCTCCTCCCTGGACATGCCCCACTCGACCAATGCCAGGAGCACCCTCCCGCTCGACAGCAGCCCTCGGGTCCGGCCTAAGTTCCTCTCGATCTGATGCCGGTTCACGACGAGCCCGTCGATTATTTTTTTCATCGTCACCGTCATGTAGTGAGCGAGGTGGAACGCGTCGGGCCACACGACGCGCTCGACTGAGGAATGGCTGATGTCCCTCTCGTGCCAGAGCGGGATGTTCTCGAACGATGCCTGGGCATAGCCGCGCAGCAGCCTCGCCATGCCGCTCACTCGCTCGCAGAGTATCGGGTTTTTCTTGTGCGGCATGGCGGACGAGCCCTTCTGTCCCCTGCCGAAGGGCTCCGAGGCCTCCATGACCTCCGTCCTCTGAAGGTGCCTTATCTCGACAGCCAGGCGTTCGAGCCCCGTTCCATAGATCGCGAGGTCCGCCATGACCCTGGCGTGCCTGTCCCTCTGAATTATCTGAGTCGAGACAGGATCGCGCTTCAGGCCGAGCCCGGAGGCGACCCTCTCCTCGATGTGAGGCGGGCAGTTCGCGTAAGTTCCGACCGCCCCCGAGAGCTTGCAGATCCGGATGTCCTCCCTGGACTGAGACAGCCGCGCCATGTCGCGCTCGATCTCCGACTCGTGCCCCAGTAGCTTCAGGCCGAAGCTCGTGGGCTCCGCATGAATGCCGTGCGACCTTCCCGCGGTCGGGACATATCTGTACTCCAACGCCCTCTCTGCTATGGACTTTCTCAGGGCGTCGGCCGCCGCAATGACGGTGTCCAGCGCCTCGGACAGCAGCAGCGAGGCGGCCGTATCTATGACGTCGCTGCTCGTCAGGCCGAGGTGGACGAACCTCCCGGAGGGACCGATCCTCTCCGCCACCGCGCTGACGAAGGCTATCACGTCGTGCTGGGTCTCAGCCTCTATCTCGGCAATCCGGGACAGGTCAAAACCGGCCCTCTCCTCTATCGACGCCATATCCGCCTCCGGGATCGCCCCGTCCTCGGCCCAGGCGCGGCAGACGGCCAGCTCCACATCGAGCCACCTGGCAAACCTGTTCTCGTCGGACCATATCCTCCTCATCTCATCCGTGCAGTACCTGTCTATCAATCCGATCCGCCCCCTCTACGCGCCCTCATATCCCGACGCCAGTCGAGCCTCACCCGGTCCAGAAAGTCAAAGTATCTCCCGCTTCCGAAATCCGGGAACGTATACGAGAAGCTCTCCCAGCCGGTCCTCCTTCTGCGCAGCGTCAGCTCCGCGTAGATGCCGCGGTCCAGATATATCCTGTGCGCGTTGTCCTTCGTCGAGGCGAGCACGAGCCTCGCGCCATCCACGTAGCCCGGGTCGACGTTGACCCTCCTGCCGCAGCCCGACGCGCTGTCCGCCTCTATGCCAATCGCGAGCTCCTTCCAGCCGGCTAGCCCTCCCGGGTGTTCGAGCCCGCGAAACGAGAAGAAGCACCTCGCGAGCTTGGGGGATATCCCGCGGTAATAGTCCGTGTAGTCGAAGACGAACGGTCCCCCCGTGCGCTCTATCTCTCCGAAACGCTCCGTCAGCCGGAGCTCGGCCCAATCGCGCAGGCCGGGCTCATCCTCTGGATAGAGCAGGCCGCTAATTACCTTTACCCCGTTCATCGCCAGGGCGTTTTTTCTCGGCGCGCCTTCGGGAGACAGGTCCGGTGCGCCCGCGAGGCAGGGCCGGAGCCTCTCCGGCAGGGATGCTCCCCTCGGACGCATCGGCGGATTTTTTCCCGCCCGTCTCCGGCTCCCCCGCGGCGGCCCCAGCAGGAGCCGCCGTTTTCTCCGATTTCACGGGCTTGGGCGGCTTCGCGCCGTAGGCCGTCCTTGCCGCGTTCTTCTTTATTGTGTCGGCCGCCCTGCCCTGCGTCGGCTCCGGCTTGGCCTCATCCGGGGATGGCTTCTCCCCTGGGGACGAGCCGTCCTTCGGCGCCGGGACCTCCTCCCGGACGGCCTCGGGCCGCGGCCCTGAGGCATCATCCGGCGACCCGAGGCCGCGGTGATCGCCCAGGGAGCCCATCTCCTCCGGCTCGCCGGTCCCGTCGCCCCGATCTCCGGACTCGCTCTCTGCCTGAGGCTCATCCGGCGGCAGGACGATAGCAAGACGCCCCATCACCTCGCCCTCCCACGAACACTGGATTACCTCCGCTATGCCCTCGGGCGGCTTCTCGTAGGGGGAGAGGCGTTTTACTATGAGACCGTTGTCCTCTATGCGGCGCATCAGCGCCCTTCCTATCGCGGCCCACCAGACCAGGTCCTCGGCCATCTCGAAATCGCCGGATATGTCCTCCAGGAGGTACGAGTCCTCGGTCAGCGCGAAGAGGGAGAAGGTGCGGTCGCGATCCTCCTCCTTCAGGGTTATGATTCTGTCCTCCCGAATCCTGTCCATCTGGGAGGCCAGGGATCTCGCGCCGCCCGGGACGAGCTCGAGCGCCCTGTCGTTCAGAAATATCGCCTCGTCGTTCATGTGAAGTATGGGAAGGGGGATGCTCCACCAGTCCGGCAGGACGATCGTGTTCTCCCTGATCTTCCTCTCCCGGTACTCTCTGAACGTGATCTTAGTCAGTTCGTAGCGCGGGGGACCTCCGTCGCCCTTCGCCTGCGAGTAGATCAGAAGGGGCGTGCTCTGCGGTATATCCTCTATCTGCACCCTGGCAGGCATCTGATCGCTCGGGGCCACCGATACGAGCTCTTCGACCGTGGAACCCTCCCTGTCCTGTTCGAGAAGGGCTATCAGCTGATCCTTGTGAAGCAGGCGCTCGTTCCTGTTCAGCATCAGGATTATGTAGTCGACGCCGTAAAAATACAGCGTGCGCAGCATCTCCTGAGGCGTGGACGATGGCGTCAGCATGTCGTTCCTGTCGTTCGATTCCTGATTAGTCGTCATATTCCCGCAACCTCACATCCAGCAGGCCCGATATAAAGGCCCTCGGCTCGAATGGTTCGAGGTCGTCCATGCCCTCGCCCAGTCCTACATACCTTATCGGCAGTTTCAATTTCTGTGCGATGGCCACGGCTATCCCGCCCTTCGCAGTGTTGTCGAACTTCGTCAGAACCACCCCTGTCAGATGAACTGCGCGCCCGAAGGCCTCCGCCTGAAGAAATCCGTTCTGCCCCATCACGGAGTCCAGAACCAGCAGCGCCTCCGGCCGGGCGTCCCCCATCTCCCTCAGCACGATTCTGTGAACCTTCGCCAGCTCCTCCATCAGGTTCGACTTCGTGTGAAGCCTGCCGGCAGTGTCCACGATCACGACATCGGCGCCGGAGGCCCTCGCGGCTTGTATCGAATCGAACACGACGGCCGCGGAGTCGCTGCCGAGGACCTGGGCCACGACCCTCACGCCGGACCGCTCCCCCCATGCCTTGAGCTGCTCGATGGCAGCGGCCCTGTACGTGTCGGCGGCGGAGAGTATGACGGACTTCCCGGCCCGGCTCAACTGAAAGGCCAGCTTGCCCGCGGTGGTCGTCTTCCCGCTGCCGTTCACACCGACTAAGATGACCACTGACGGACGGGCCGACAGGTCTATCGGCGCGCCCATGCCTGGAATCATCTCGAGCTGTTCTGCCAGCATATCGGCGAACGCGTCCTTCAACTCGCCGGTGTGGGCTATGCGCCTGTCTATCGCGAGCTGTCTCAGGCCGCTTATGAGGGACTCCGTCGCCTCCACCCCCACGTCGCCGAGCATCAGCCTCTCCTCGAGCTCCTCCCAAAATTCCTCCGTGAGGGGGCTGTCCGAGAAGAGGTTCGACACGCTCTGCGACCACTTGTTCGTAACATTCCTGACCTTTGCGATAAAACCGTCAAAGAGACCCAATGTCAAATCACCTTTCCGTAGCTCCGAGGGGATGCGCGGCGAAATGTCCGGGGCAAATAACGCCCTCCGTACCGCCGCCAGCCGCCCCGGATGAAATTATGCCGCCGAGTCATCCCCGCCGGGGCGTTTTGCGCGTTTTCGTCTGCGCCTGGCGCGCTTCGGCCTCTCTGCCTCGGACTTTTCGCCGGCCCGGGGCTCCGCCTGAGGGACGGCCTGTCCCTGGACCTGGAATTTTTGGGCGACAGGCCTGCGCGGACGCTCCGGGGACCGGGCCTGGACCTGCTCTTGGGGCCTTGGGGCGGAGGCGCTGCCCTCCTGCGGTCTGACGGCCCCCCTGCGTCCCCTTCTCTTCGCGACGCGCTTCCTCTCGGACATCCCCTGGACGGGGGGGGCTCCGGCCTGCCTGGATTCCGCGCCTGGGAGGCCGCCCGCTGAGGCTCCGCCGTCGATCCTCGCGTCGGAAGCGACCCTCGCATCCTCCATGGAGGCCCGTTCAAAGAGATTTCCTC
>JAISRP010000157.1 GCA_031273585.1 Synergistaceae bacterium | reverse complement strand
TTAATGATTAAACCCATTCCCGCCCCTGCCATAATAAAATTTCGGCGGGCGGGGACACTGTGTACTTCCCCCGATCCCGGGCCGGACTCCGGCTATAATCGGTAGATCAGTACTGTCTGCTGTCGATTACGTCCTTCGCTACTTCCTGCGGGTACACGCCCTCGATGGAGTAGGTTATCTTGGGCAGCGACTCGCCCGCCACTATTTTCTTGACCGCCTCGACGAACTGCGGGCCCAGGAGCGGGGAGCACTCGACCGTCACGTTCATCTCGCCCGCCACCATCGCCTCGAACGCGCCCTTGACGGCGTCGACGCCGATGATGATTATGTCGCTGCCTGGCTTGAGCCCGGCCTCCTTGATCGCCTGACTCGCGCCCAGGGCCATGTCGTCATTGTGGGCGTACAGGACGTCGATCTTCTCGCCCTTCTTCAGGAAGGACTCCATGACTGTCCGGCCGAGGTCGCGGGTGAAGTCGCCCGTCTGGGACTGAGTTATCTTCAGGTTGGGGTGCTTCGCCAGGATATTTTCAAAGCCCTTCTTCCTGTCTATCGCGGGCCCGCTGCCCACCGTGCCCTGGAGCTCGACTATGTTGATCTGGTCCTTGTCGCGTCCGTTCTTCGCCAGGTACTCGACGAGCCAGTTGCCGGCCTTCTCGCCCTCCTCGATGAAGTTAGACCCCATCCATGTGACGTAGTAGTCCGTCCCCTCGATGTCCGTGGTCCTGTCGGAGAGGATGAGGGGGATCCCCGCGTCGTTGATCTCCTCGATCACCTCGTCCCAGCCGCTCTCGACCACCGGCGCGAATCCGATGACGTCCACGCCCTGGGTGATGAAGTCGCGAAGCGCCTTGATCTGGTTCTCCTGCTTCTGCTGGCCGTCGACGAACCTGAGCTCGATGCCGGCCTCCTCGCAAGCCTTGATTATGGAGTTCGTGTTTGCCACGCGCCAGTCGCTCTCGGCCCCTATCTGGGCGAACCCGACCACTATTTTCTTCTCCGCCGCGAACGCAGCGCAGCCAAAAGCTACGACCAAAACGGAAACAAGGACCAACAGCAGCGCACACTTCTGTTTCATCGCTATACCCCTCCTGGTTTTTTTTGGGGGAACCCCCCATGATTTGGGAAACATCGAAATAATAGCGCCATGGAGCTCGCGCCTCCATGCAAAATTTTCCGTTCTGGTTGAATAATTTACGGGTTACCTTCGGTACTCCGACGGGGACATGCCGACGTTTTTCTTGAAGACGTAGCTGAAGTAGTGCGGGTCGTTGTAGCCCACGGTGTACGCTATCTCCGACGATCTCGTGGTCGTGGTCCGAAGCAGTTCCATCGCCCTCTCGAGTCTGATCCTGGTAAGGTGCTCTATGAACGTCTCGCCGGTCTCCTGGCTGAACACCGTGCTGAAGTGATTCGGGGAGAGCCCGGCAAATTCGGCGACGGTGTTGAGCGAGATCGACCCCTCTGCGAAGTGCTTCCTTATATACTCCCTCGATTTCTCCATGACGCCGTGGTATCGCGACTGCCTTGCCCCGGGGGCGTGTTTTTTCCCATGCGGCGGGCAGTCGGCCTCGATGTCCCTCGATCCCAATATGATGGGGCGTCCCGAGCGCTCTATGTGGCGCATGACGAGCTTCGCGCTTCCGGCCGACTTGGGCAGGTCGGAGATGCGCCCGACCGGCGAGCCTATGGCCACGGACACGCTGCACGGATGGAGGCGCTCGGCCTCGTACTTCACGGCCTGGGCCGCGGCGTACGCCTCATCCTCGATCGCGGATTCGTCAGGCGCGGCGAACAGGCAGACGACGCGATCGGCCCCCTCGGGGAACGCCCTGATGTTCTCGTTGCGAGACAGAGTCTCGAATACCGACGAGCCGGCCCGTGCCAACGTCTCGCACCAGTCGCCGCCCGTCGGGTTTAACGCGATGAGGGCAACCTGAAAACAGCGGGCGGGATCTCGGGAGACGAGGGCCTCCATGTCGGGCGGGATCTCGCCTGACAGGCCGTAGACGAGGTTCGACAGGGCGCGCTCCATCTGAAGCCGGCGGGCGTCGGAGGCCTCCTTCCTCAGGACCTCCATCGCGGCCCTGCGCTCCCTCTCGGCCTCTATCCCCCGGGCCGCGCCCTCCAGGGCCTGAAACAGGATCTCGGACGTAACAGGCTTCAGCAGGTAATCGGCGACTCCTATGCTGATTGCCTGCTTCGCGTACTCGAACTCGTCATGTCCGCTCAGGATGATGATCTTCACCCACGGCATGGTCCGGGCGACACGGCGCGACAGCTCGATGCCGTCCATGAATGGCATCTTCACGTCGGTTATCAGTATGTCCGGTATGATCTCGGCGATCAGGGACAACGCCATCTCGCCGTCCTGCGCCTCGCCGACCAGGACGAAATCGGAGCTCTCCCAGTTCATGCTGTCGCGCAGCCCGGCTCGCATGGCGGCCTCGTCGTCCACGAAAAAAACCCTGTACAAACGCCTCACCCCTGTACCGAACTCGGAACGGATCTCGGCAGCACGAAGGAGACGGCCGTTCCGCTGTCGCCGGATTCTATCTCGAGCCCGCTCTCGCGTCCGTAATAGAGCTCGAGCCTCCTGTTGACGTTGAAGAGCCCAAATCCGGCCTTGTCACGATCCGCGCCGTCGCCGGGCCCGTCTCTCATCACGCGCCTCACCCGCTCGGCGTGATCCTCCGTCATTCCCACCCCAGTGTCCGAGACCCGAAACGATATCCCCCTGGGACACGCCCGCGCCGACACCGTGACGAGCCCCCGCCCGCCCCGCTTCTGCCTTATGCCGTGATATATGGCGTTTTCGACGAGAGGCTGCAGCAGGAGCTTTAACACCGTGTCGTCATAAATCTCCGGGTCCGAGTCTATCTCGTATTTCAATATGTCGCTGTAGCGCATCTGCTGTATTATGAGATAATTCTCCACGTGCTGTATCTCGTCGCGCAGAGGGATGAAGTCGACCCCGTGGCTCAAGGTTATCCTGAAGAACGAGCTCAGCGCGCTGACTAGCTTTATCACGTCGCGGCTCCTGTTCGACTCGGCTGCCCAGATGATAGCGTCGAGAGTGTTGTAGAGAAAGTGGGGCGTTATCTGGGCCTGAAGCGTCTTCATCTCGGATATCTTTAGGTTGCGCTCCTCCTCGATGCTCTTCTGTATCAGGAGCTCTATCTGTCTTGCCATGGAGTTCATGCTGTCCGCCAGCTCGGACAGTTCTCCGTCCTTCCGCATCGAAACGCGCGAGTGGAAATCCCCTCCCGCTATCTTCGACGCCATGCGCCGCAGCTTTTCGATGGGGCGCGATATGCTCCCGGATATGGCCCACACCGTAAAAAATCCTATGACTAGGGCCGCCGCCAGCAGCAGCATGTCGGCAAAAAAAATTTTCACATTGCGCTCGCTGATGCGCTCGTTTAGCATCGAGACCTCGTTCATCTGCTTCCCTATGAAGTTTTGCATCAGGTCGGTCATGAGGTTCGTGACCGAGCGTATCTCCTCCAAAGTGGCCTCGTGCTCCGCCACCGGGCGATCGTACATCACCTGGAGCTCCAGCTTTTTTATGTAGCTCTCGAGTGTCGTCATGGTCCTGAGCACTACGTCCATCGTCGTGCGGTTGTTCCTGCTGTAGTAATCGAGCCGCAGGGCGTCCATATCGTCCCTGATCCCCTCCATCAGATCCGCGATCCCGCTCGACTCGAACCTGCTCTTGCCAGCCACTATGTCCCAGACTATGGGCTCTATCTCCGTCCTGAGCTTCATGTTGAGGCTGCTCGCCCTGCCGATGTTGTCTATGATCGCGCGGTACTCGTTGGCCTGGCGGATGCCGGTGAGGCTCTGGTTTATTATGAGGGGCAGGATGAGCAGAAAAATGGCTATGAAGGACGCTATGATCTTCTTCCTTATCCCCGAGAAGCGCGCTATCCTTAAAACGTAGTAGTAGAAGGGCAGGCGCATGGCGGTCAGTACGGGCGTTCGGGCAGGTCTTCGGGGGGGTCGTCCTCAGTGTAAATCGTCTCCTCCGTGTAGATCGTCTCCGGTATCCCGCGCCCCTGGACGAGCGCCCGGACTATCTCCATCAGGCGTTCCCCCACGTATGGCGTGCACTCGACCACGCAGTTGATCTTTCCCTCCCTCAGTGCTTCGAGCGCGGACCTCTGCGCGTCGACTGAGATTATCACGACGTCCCTGCCGGGGACGATGCCCCGCTTCTCCATCGCCTCTATCGCGCCCATCGCCATGTCGTCGTTGTGGGCGAA
>JAISRP010000319.1 GCA_031273585.1 Synergistaceae bacterium | reverse complement strand
TTGCCGACGTGAAGGCTGTCCGCGCTCGGGTCGAATCCGACGTAGCCGGTGACCATCTCCCTCTCCATCTTTCGGCCGAGCTCCTCCGGGCCGCTGCACCATTCGACGAATCCGCGCCTGGACATGATCTCGTAAAAATTCTGAGGCATGATATCTCTCCCTTAACGAAGTTTGAATGGCGGGGTCCGGCATAGAGATCCCCGCCCGACGACATTTCAATAGTACCACATGCCGCGGCCGTCCGCGTCCCTCTCCCATACCATGAAGAGCCGGCCCATGTTGTTCATGGCATCCCGCAGCCTGTTGGTCGATTCGCTGTCCACGAGGTCCTCCCCGTCGGGGTTGAGCATGGCGTTTATCGACGGCATATCGGCGAGCGCCATCCCCAGCCGGGGCAGATCGAGAAACATCCAGCCGATGGCCGACGTCTCGGACGACAGCAGGTTCGCCACGTCGGTGTTTCTGTCGACGTCAGGCTCCGTCAGGCCGATCACAGTTTCCTCGTCGTTTCCTGCCGCTAGGATCGTGAAGGGCATGTCGGTTATCCCACCGTATTCGTACCCAGGAACCTCCCTCAGCTCGGCGCCCAGAAACAGCTCGGACCAGAATCTCTCTATCAGTTTTTTCGACACGCTCCCGCGCCCCGGCAGCTCCAGCACGAGGCCTGGAAGCTCGAACCACAGTATTTGCGTGTTCCCGCCGAGGGAGAAGGCAATCGGGCCGGACAGAAGGCTCTGGATCTCCGATCCCTTCATCCCCAGCCTCTGGAACTGATCCGACAGGTAGCGGATCGGGGACGGGAATGCCGAAACGTCCTTAGGCGAGGAGAGGTTTATGCCGAAAGATGCGATGAGGGGGTCTGGGATGAAGAACCCGGATCCCGACCAGTCGTGCTCCCTGACGGACCTCAGAAAGGGCTTGCCCACGAGGTCCTCGACCCCAGACAATCGCCAGAGCACCCTGCCGGCGGCATCGCCGTAACCGTCCGCGCCGTCCGAGGACTGCCAAGCCAGCTCCGCCTCGAGACGGGGCGCGGGTCCCGTGAACCCGTCCGGGCGAAGCATGGCGGAGAGCACCCCGCCGTCGGAGAGCTTGATGTGCCCGCCCCAGCCCTGCCCGATGCTCCACCTGGAAATAGTATTTCCCGGTCTGCCGCCCGTCGCACCGGCGGAGTCCCTCATCTTCTCCATGTCGTAGAGCGAATCCGCCACGTAAGCCGCGTCGCCTAAGAGCTCGATGTAGAGGGGCGAGATGATGTTGAGCGCCCGAATCTGAAGCGCGCCTCCCGCGTCCGTGGCGCGGATTTCGGGCGAGTCGAAGCAGGCCGCCCACCTCGGAGGCAGGTCCGCCGACATGAGCGAACGCCGTTCGTCGTCGGAGAGGGTGAACGCGCCGTAGACGGCGAGCCCGTTCTTTCGCTCTGTCACGACGAGCGCCGTGCTGCCTGCGGCGTCAAACACCGGGAGCAGCGCGCTCACGGGGGAGCTGCCGCCCGGCGAGATCGTCGAGCTGTCCGCGAATATGCGCGCCGCGTTCAGGGGGAACTCCGCGCCCGACGTGCTTATCACGATAAGAGGGGCGTTGGGGTCCGGCTCCGGAAGTGTCGAGAGGAGATCGGACGGATACGTGACCGGGCTCCGGCCGCCCAATATGACAGCGGTCAGCATCGCAAGCGCCGCCGTCATCACGGCCGCCCACATAAGTATTTCCCTCGGGCCAATATGCCCCCTCATGCGCAGGAGGGGAGGAGGGGAAGCGCGGTCTTTCATTTGGTTCACTGTTTCATGTTCCTGGCGGAGCGAAGTATCAGCCGTGTCGATTCGAGCAGCGGGACCGCCGCCGACGGGTCGCTCCACTCCGAGATGCTCTCGCGCAGGGATTCCGCCTCGGACGATATCTCCCGCAGCAGCTCCATCACCGCAGCCCGGTCGGCGGCGTCCCGGCGCGCCGGTTCGCCCTCGGAGGACAGGACGACCCCGTCCCTGCGGTCCACGTCGTACGACGTTCCGAGGCTTGGAACCGCGGCCCGGAATCCCAAGTTGCGGATCCCTGAGGCCAGGGCCTCAGACGAGCGCGGTTCGCCGTGGGTGACGAAGAAAACGGCGCCCTGCCTGAAGCTCCCCGCCCAAGCGAGCAGGTCCCCCCTGTCCGCGTGAGCGGAAAATCCTCCGAGCGTGTGAAGCCTGGCGCCGACCGCTATATCCTCGCCCGCGATCCTGACGTGTTTATCGCCGTCCACGAGCCTGCGCCCCAGAGTTCCGCGCGCCTGATAGCCGACGAAAAACACGCTGCAGTTTTTGCTCCAGAGGTTGTGTTTCAGGTGGTGCAGTATCCTGCCGCCGTTGCACATGCCGCTGCCGGCGAGCACTATGGCGTGATCCATGCCGTTTATGGCCCTTGACTCCTCCACGCCGGACGTGTACTTGAGGCCGTCCGGGCTGAACGGGTTCTGCCCTACGCGCACGTACTCCTGCATCTCGCGGGAGAGGAGCGGCGTGTACTTCTCATAAATCTTGGTGGCCCTCTCTCCCATCGGGGAGTCGAAGTATATCGGCGGCGTCCTGGGAAAGCCGTCCGAACGCTGCAGCCTGAGTATCTCGTAGAGCACCCTCTGAGCCCTGTCGACCACGAAGGTGGGGATGAGTATCTTGCCTCGGGTCTCGATGGCGCCCCCGAGCTCGCGGCGGAACTCCTGGCGCGTCTCCTCCAGGCTCCTGTGGGAGCGGTCGCCGTACGTCGACTCGATTACGACGTAGTCCGCCTCCTCTATGATCGAGGGCGGGCGTCCGACTACGGAGTCCCTCGGCCCGGTGTCGCCGGAGAACACTATCTTAACGGGCCGTCCCGAGTCCTCCCCGGCGAGCCACAGCTCGACCATGGCCGCCCCGATGATGTGCCCGGCGTCGCGGAAGCGCAGCGTCACGCCTGGAGCGATCCCCACCTGATCGTCGTAGCCGATGTACTTGAAGCGCCCGATCGTCTCCTCGACGTCCCGCTCCGCGTATGCCGGCTTAACAGGCGGCAGCCCCTTGCGGGAGTTCTTCCTGGTGCGCCACTCAGCCTCCTCGGCCATGAGCTTTGCCGTGTCGCGAAGCAGGACGGCGGCCAGGTCTATCGTCGGATCCGTAGCCCAGATGCCGCCCTTGAAGCCCCCCTTCACCAGCAGGGGAACGCGTCCGCTGTGATCGATGTGGGCATGTGTAAGTACGACTGCGTCTATGTCGGATGGCCGAAACGCGAACGGCGCAGAGTTCCGCCAGTCGGCGTCAGCGCCCTGATACATGCCGCAGTCGACAAGGACCTTGCTCCCGCCGGTTTCTATCAGGTATGATGATCCCGTCACCTCACCGGCGGCACCGTAAAATGTTATTCGTGCAGACGACACGCCGAACGCCTCCCTGGAATCATGGCGCACCCGCACCTCACGAGGGGCGCGACAGAGGATGGAAAATGATAAAGACTCCCCGCTCAAGAACAAGTATATCCCGTGCAGTTTTTTTTGCAACAGCCATGTAAGACCCCGCAATCGACAGGCCGAAAACCGCGGGCTCCGCCCGCGCCCGCCGGGGGACCAGTCCCCCGGACCCCCCATACATTTTTTTTGTTTTCGCCGGGCGGGCGAAAACAAAAAAAAGAGAAAAGGGTCCAGGGAGCAAGCTCCCTGGCGGGGCTTGGGGCGGAGCCCCAAGGTCCTGCCTTAGAAACTGGCGTGACATGGGTTCAGTGAGGCATCTCGAGCTCTTCGGCGGGCGATCCCTATCCTTTGACCGGACTTTGGTCA